>JAUVAM010000633.1 GCA_030591745.1 Deltaproteobacteria bacterium | reverse complement strand
CAGACCTCGGTGGCCGAAGTCATCGGCGGCAACATCGTCTTTTCCAGTTTCTCAACAACCGACGGCGATGAGATCAAGGCTACTTTCACCGCCGAAGTCCGACCCGTGGATGGTATTTAGGACGCTCCCCAGCCCAACTCTTCCAGCATCGAAAAAGCCATCACCTGCTCAATACGAGCCTTGTCGAGCAAGAGCATAAGCAGACGATCCACCCCCAGGGCGTTGCCCCCGGCGGCCGGCATGCCCTGACTCAGAGCCTTCAAGAAGGCCTCATCCAGGGGCACATCCGTTTTGCCCATCCGCCGTCTCTGCGTCAATTGCTCCTTGAAACGTCGCCGCTGCTCTTTGGCGTCGTTGAGCTCACCATAACCGTTCGATAGCTCCAGCCCACCGATATACAGCTCAAAGCGTTCAGCCACCGCCGGTGCCGAAGGTCGCAACCTGGCCAAGGCCGCCATGGGTGCCGGGTAGTCGGTGAGGAATGCCGGACCCAATTCCTCCAAAGCCGGCTCCACGCGCTCGATCAAGGGTCGATTCACCAGGTCATCAAAACCATCGTCCGGACTCAGGCGAACCCCAGCCTGAACCAGGGCCCGACGAAGGGCCTCCTCATTCCAATCCTCGGGCACGTCCACTTGCGCCCATCGCATCAAGGCCTCTCGCACGGTCACGCGAGCAAAGGGCTTGGAGAGGTCCAGCTTGTGTCCCTGCCGAGAGACAAGCAAACCCCCACAGAGGGTCTGCCCCGCATGACGCACCAGGGCCTCGGTCAAGTCCATGGTGTCTTCCATGGAAGCGCCCGCTTCGTACCACTCCAGGCCGGTGAACTCCGGGTTATGCAAGGGCCCCAATTCTCCATCCCGATAGAAAGAGTCGATCTGGTAAATACGCTCGAAGCCCGCGGCCAGCATCCGCTTCATGTGGTGCTCGGGGGAAGTGGGCAGATACAGGTGTCGAATGCGACCTGATGGATCATGATAAATCGTCTGGAAGCTGTCTAAATGCGGTGCCGGATCAGGCGCCAGCACCAGGCTCGGGGTCTGCACCTCGATAAAATCCCGGGACTCAAAAAAGGAACGCAGGCAAGCAAGCAAGCGACTCCGCTGGCCGATGGCCTCGCGCAAGTCCTCAAGCTTCGTCGTCATCTTCTTCTTCGCCGTGGCGCTCGAGTTCCGCTGAGAAACACAGACTGTCCATGTCCTCCATGCGATCGACGAAAACCACACCATCCAAGTGATCCAATTCGTGCTGGAAGACCCGCGCCATGAAACCCTCGAGTTCCAGTTCCATGGGCTTGCCGTGGCGGTCCAGGGCCTTGAGCCTCGCCTTTCGGTGCCGGGGAACGAAGCCTCGCAAATCCTTAAGCGACAGGCAGCCTTCCCAGCCCAAGGCCTCAGCCTCCCCGAACAACTCGAGTTCCGGGTTCACATAGACCGCGGATTCAAGGCCGGTATCCTTGGCGTCATCCATCTCGGGCGGCACCCAGACCGCCACCACGCGACTGGAGACAAAAACCTGGGGGGCGGCCAAACCCACGCCATCGTGAAAACGCATGCTCTCGATTAAGTCATCGCAAAAAGCCTGAAAACGTGCGCTTTTCAACTCCTCGTCGGAAACAGGCTTGGCACTTTGCCTCAAGACAGGATGCCCCAAATTGGCCACATGCAGAATCATGCTTTGTCCCCTTCTCCCTCTTCTGTCTGCCGCGTGAACAGCACGAAGGCCATGGCCGGCCGTTTGGATGCTTCCCGCATGGCAAACTGAATGCCATCCAGGTTCCAACCCTCGGCCACCCACTGGTTGATGATCTCCTCAATCGACTCGTCGGTTACGGTGCTGGTCTCAACCACTTTGTAAGCGAGCATACAAACCTCCTCGTCAGCCATGGATTATGGACCGCCAAAAATGCGCTTGTCCACCAGAAAGCGGTTGCCCACGTCCCCAGCCTGATCTACCATCACCTACAATCAAAAATGAAGGAGCGACCATGGAAACCGTCCAAGAATATCTCCAACGGTATCGTGAAATCGGCGGCGAGGCCTTTGTCTCTGATCACGATCATCCATTCCTTCTCTATCCGGACACCCACGGCAAATCCAACTTCACAAGCGCCCACACCCAGATGGCCGACCGGGACGTGGATCCCAGCGTGTCCGGCAGCACCAAGAGCATCCGGGAATTTCACGTGCTGGCACCACCTGCAGCAGGAAGCAAGTGGCTTGTCGGCCGAAGCGAAGACAGAGAATTGTCCATTGAGCATTCAACCGTCTCCAAGCGCCACGCCTTCATCGTCTACGAGAAAGAGCAACACGCATACAAATTGGGCGATTCGGGCTCAACCAACGGCACTTACCTGAATGGACATCTGGTGGAAAGCGGCGAAGCTGTCTTTGTGAGAGACGGCAACATCGTTTCTTTCGGCGACTGCGATTACTTGTTCTTTGGTCCCCAGGCCTTCGCGGAAATGCTGGAGCGCTTCAAGGACGCCGGCGACTGAGTTTGCTTCGGCCCCAGGCCAAATAAAACACCCACAAAGCAAACAGCCCAAAACCAGACAAGCCGAATCCACCGTAGCCGGCCCGGCACCCGCAGCCCGTGGGCGT
>JAUVAM010000213.1 GCA_030591745.1 Deltaproteobacteria bacterium | reverse complement strand
TGCCTCTACAACGGCATCTACCCCAGAGAAGCCCTGCTCGGCGCCACCCGCTGGGCCGCAACGGCCCTGGACTTGGACAATGAAATCGGCAGCCTGATCCCCGGCCGCCTGGCCGACCTCCTGGTCCTCAACACCCGAGACTTCCGCAATTTGATCTATCACTTCGGCGTACCGATGACCCATCAAGTATACAAACGTGGCAAGACCGTATGGTCCCGCGAGATGAAAGAGTGACGTGACCACAATGCGAGTGCCCCACTATTGTTGGCAGAGAGGGCCCGGCGTTGCTCGATTCAAAGAAGCTTAGCACCATGAAATCCAGCTCGCAAACGGCCCGAAAGCGGCATGTAGGGTGATGTAGGCAAAACCAAACGGACTGGCTTGTAAGCTTCCGTGTTATAAGGCGAAAGTGTGTCCCGGCGCCGGGACAAATGAGAAGGTGTATTTTTGTCCAAAAGGGCTGTCTTCAGTCCAACTTTTTGCACTCGGAAACCGGCACTTTTGCCTTGGCCGGCAGGAAGCGGTTGATGTCTAAGCTAACCTTTACCTTGCGGATGGACTTGCGAAGGGGGTGTACCTCCGTCCCCGATTTCCTGCGGGTAAAGAAGCATTCGGGCCTGTGGATCGCCATCGTGCTGAGCGAGAAATATGGTAGTGAAAACGTTCTCACCTACCGGAGGTCCACTGGGGGATCCAGTTCGACAAGATCTGTCCCTGATCTCTGGAAAGATTCACTCTTTAGGGTGTCGTCGTACACCCCCCATCGAGTGACCAGAATCCGAAAAAATTGATAATTTGGTCACCTTAAATTGCAGAAGTCGTTGACTGGTTCCGCTGGCTTACTTGCTCTTCTTGATTCGGTAGTCGTGCCAGTCAATACAGGCGTCGTAAACCTTACGATCTACGTGGATCCAGTCCGTCTGGTTTATGCCACGCTTGTTCCTAGTTGGTGGGCTCAGCGGGTATGCGGAGGCAATTTTGAGCCAGCGATCTTGTTCCTTTGAGATAGCACGGACCTCGGTCGCTACTTCCGAAAGGTCTTGGTCCTGGCTGAAGATCAAGGCAACGTCATAATCACCGCTATGTGCCATGCGGATAACGTCAATGGCGATGCGGACATCGATCCCCTTCTCCTCGGCAGCAAGGAAAGAGAATTTTGATCCATCAGGAAGCTTCACGGTCTTGTTACGGTATCGAAGCGATCTCGAAAAGGTGATGACACCCTGCCTACTCATTGAGCGAAGCTTGCCTGCCCAGAACTCATGCCAAAAAAGATCATCGCTACGGTCGGGCACCCCGGTGTAAAACCTTACTTCCGTAAGCTGCCAGTTTTTCATCTTGCACAGCTTGCTCGACAGGGCCAGGATGTCATAATTCGGATGCGTGTAACCAAAGGATTCTCTGACTGAGTGAAACAGATTCTGGCCATCGATGAATGTGATGGCCCTTTTTGCTGATGGTTCTTGGGGCATGCTGGACTCCGGAAAAAAAATAACCCCGTCCGGGCCTCACGGCAAGTCGAACGGGGGGCAACTTCTATTGTTAATATGCCTTGGTATCGTACACTATGTCAAGCGCGAACGCTTTCTCCGCGCGGGCGCTCTGTGGATGGCTCTGCCGATGCTGTCGGCGGCGGCTTCGGCCAGCATTTCGGGCATGGTGGGATGGGCGTGGATTACGTCGGCCAGTTGACCCGCGGTCAGACCCAGGTCTACGGCTAGCGCAATCTCCGCGATGAGTATGCCGGCCTCTTGGCCTGCCACCCATCCACCCAAGACCCGCTGATCCGACGCGGAGCAAATGATTTCCACACGACCTTCCGCAACACCGTCGCATAGGGCTTTGCCCGAGGCCTGGTAGAGGAATTTTCCGACCGTCACATCCAGTTTGTCTGCTTTGACTTCCGCGGGACCTAGTCCTACCGCGGCCAATTCGGGATTTGTGAAAACCACGCCCGGTACCGCCTTGTAAGACATTTTTTCGACCTGGCCCATGGCATTGGCCGCGGCGATTTCGCCTTCCCGGGCCGCCGTGTGAGCGAGCCAGGTTCGGCCCACGAGATCCCCAACGGCGTAAAGGCCTTCGATGGGGGTGGCCATGTGTGCGTCGGTTTCAACGCAACCACGGCGCAGGGTTAGACCGCAGTCTTCCAGGCCCAGGTCTTCGGTGACGGCCTTTCGACCCACCGCCACCAGCACCTGGTCGCAGGCGATTCGCTCGTCTTCGGGCAGCAAGACCTCCAGGCCTTCGCCCTTCGAGGCCTCTCCCAGGCCTTGCACGGCGCTTGAGCAGAGCACGTGGATACCTTGTTGCTTGAAGGCGCGCTTTAGTTGCTTGGAGAGCACCGCGTCCATGGTCGGCAGAAGACGGTCCATCAACTCCACGACCCAGACCTCTACACCGAAGGCTCGATAGATGCTCGCAAACTCACAGCCGATCACGCCGCCGCCCACCACCACCAAGCGCTTGGGTAAAGACTGGCTGGCCAAAAGCTGATCGGAGCTCAGCACCCTTTTTCCATCCACGGGCAGCATGGGCAAAGTCGCCGGACGGCTGCCCGTCGCCAAAATGACGCTTCGCGCCTTCAGCTCTTGTTCTCCCACGCGAAGCTGCTTCGGCGAGGTCAATTTTCCCCGCCCCCGGAACAGCTCAACCTTGTTGGCCTTGAGCAAACCCTCGATGCCGGTGCGTAGTTCGGCAACGATGTCATCTCTGCGTTTGGCCACCGCCGAGAAATCCAACTCCACGCCTTCGGGAACCCGGATGCCCATTTCTTCGGAGCGGTGGATCCGCTCTAAGAGATGCGCGCTGGCGGCCAAGGCCTTGGTGGGGATGCAGCCTCGATTCGTGCACGTGCCGCCAAGGGCATCTTGCTCGACCAGGGCGACCCGTCCACCGAGTTGGGCCGCGCGAATGGCCGCGGCGTAACCACCTGGACCACCGCCCAGCACAATGAGGTCGAAGGTTTTTGCCTCGCTCATGACTTGTTCTCCTCTTGCCATGTCGACTGAAAGGCCTTCAGCAAGTCCCGTCCCCGTGGCCCGAATCCTTCAAAGGTCAGGCTTCGACGCTGCTCATCGATGATCGAGATCTCCAACAGAAGACCCGATGCGGGGCGAGCCTGGGCGATCCGATCCCACCATTCCACCAGGCAAACCCCATCGCCTTCCAGCAACTCATCGTAGCCAATCTCAATCAATTCGTCGTAGCCCCCTAAGCGATACAGATCGAGATGATGCACGGGCAGGCGCCCAGGATAGCTCTGCAGAATCGTAAAAGTCGGACTGGTCACGGCGCATTGCTCATCCACGCCTCCCCCCAAAGCCACCCCTTGCACAAAACAGGTCTTACCGGCTCCCAGGTCGCCGCTCAGGCCAAGCCAGTCCATCGCCAAGAGCGAATGCCCCAGGCTTCGCCCCAAGGCCTGGGTCTGCTCGCGTGAGACGCTTTCGACCGTCCAGCAGTCACCAGGGTCAGCTGCTTGCGGCATCGATTTCTTCGCCATCCGAATTCGCCTCAAATCGAGAAAACACTTCCGGCAGGCGTTTCAGGATGTCGCCCGCCTTCATGGCCCGCTGGCTGCCTGCCAAAGAGGCCAGATCGCCTGCCAAGCCATGCACGTAGGTTGCCACACAGGCTGCCTCCAGGGCCCCCATGCCTTCAGCCAACATGGACCCGATCAGTCCCGTCAAGACATCGCCGCTACCGCCCGTGGCCATGCCCGGATTGCCTGTCGGGACGATGAAAGTCTGACCCTCGGGATCCGCGACCACCGAATGGGCGCCCTTGAGCACGACCACGGCAGCGGACTCCTTGGCCAAACGCTCTGCCGCACCAATGCGATCTGCTTGCACCGTCTTTGTGTCCTGGCCCAGGAGCCTGGCCATCTCTCCTGGATGCGGGGTGAGGACGCGCGGGGCCTTCGCCTGGGCCAACAAGTCCAAGTGTCCCACCAAGAGATTCAGCCCATCGGCATCAATGACCATGGGCAATTCGATTTCCTCAACCGCCCGCAAGACCATGCGCTCCACTTCAGGCTCTTGGCCCAGCCCCGGTCCAAGGGCGATGGCTGTCTTCCCGGAACACGCAGCCGCCAAGGCCTCATGGGTCTCGACTGCCTCCCCCATGGCCTCGCTGGGGCCTGCGATGACTTGCTGCAAGACAGTCAAAGGCGCAGCAAGGGTAACCAGGCCCGCCCCGCCGCGCAGCCCTGCCTCCACACACAGCCCCGCGGCGCCAGGCTTTTTCAGCGAACCGGCCAAGACCAAAAGATGCCCAAAATTCCCCTTGTGGGCATCGCTGGCCCTCAGAGTCAGGTATTCAGCGATGTCGTGTTCGGCCAGGAGCCAAAGAGAAAGCCCTTTGTCCTCGAAGGCCTGGGGTGGAAGTCCGATATCCACCACATGCAAATCACCACACAAATCGGCGCCCGGAAAGAGAAGCTGTCCCCGCTTGGGGGCCCCAAAGGTGACCGTGACGTCCGCGCGCAGCCCCCGACCCAAGACTTGCCCAGTATCCGCGCTCACGCCACTGGGCATGTCCACAGCAATCAAGGGTGCCGTGGAAGCGTTCATCCGGTCGATCACTTGCGCGTAAAGTCCGGTGACGTCCTTGCTGAGGCCCGTCCCAAACAATGCATCCACTACCAAATCCAAGTCATCAAAAGCCAAGGAATCGATGGCGTCTTCATCGCCACAAGCCGTGATCATGCCGCCGAGACGGGCAAAGATCTGGGCATTTAATGCAGCGTCCCCTTGCAGGGCGTCCACTTCTCCCAACAAGGCACAGCTCACATCATGGCCGTTGGTCAAGAGATGGCGCGCTGTCACAAAACCATCCCCGCCGTTGTTGCCTTTACCGCAAACGACCAGGACCCGACCCTCATCAACGATCAGGGCCTCGGCGGTTTCCGCGACGGCCCTGCCCGCAACCTCCATCAGGACACAACCCGGGATACCAATCTCTTCGATGCTTTGCTTGTCGATGCGACGTATCTCGTCGGCGCTCAGAACCGCGATAGCCACTGTCAGGTCCCCTTGACCTACTGGCCGCTACGGGCTTGCAGAATCGCCTGCTTCATCTCTCTGACGGCCTCGACCATGCCCACAGATATCGCTCTGGCGATGATGCTGTGGCCGATGTTGAACTCGGTGATTTCGAGCAGGGCCGCCACCGGTGCCAAATTGTTCAGGGTCAAGCCATGGCCGGCATAGACCGGCAAACCGATCTTGGAGCAAGTCTTTGCTGCATCCACCAAACGGCCAAACTCTTGCTGCCGAACGCCTTGGCTCTTGGCCTCACAATAGGCACCCGTGTGCAATTCCACCGCATTGGCATTTGCTTTGTGGGCTGCCCGGATCTGATCGATGTCCGGATCGATGAAAAGGCTGACGTGAATGTCACCGTCTTGCAGAAATCGAACCTGGTCTTTGATGGGATCGCGCCGCATCGCCACATCCAGGCCACCCTCTGTTGTCAGCTCTTCCCGTTTCTCCGGCACCAAAGTGACCATGTCGGGCTTGAACTCGTAAGCTATCTTGCTCATTTCCTTGGTGGCGGCCATCTCCAGGTTTAGTCGGGTCTGAACCGTTTCACGCAGAATTCGCAAATCCCTTTCCTGGATGTGTCGCCGATCTTCCCGCAGGTGAATCGTTATCTGATCTGCGCCACCTGATTCGGCCAAGGCGGCTGCCGTCACCGGATCAGGATAGCGCGTGCCTCGAGCCTGCCGAATGGTCGCTACATGGTCCACGTTCACACCCAAACGCACTTCATCCATTGTCCTATCCTCGCTTTCCAAAGGCGTCGGCGATGTCCCGCGCCCAAGCCATGATGGTCTTTTCGTTCTCTCCTTCCACCATGACCCGTACCTTGTTTTCGGTGCCGGAGTATCTCACAAGAACCCGTCCCTTGTCTTTGCAAGCTTTCTCCACGCGGCCGATGGCCCGCTGAACCGCAGGCAAGTCCTGAATGGGTCGCTTGCTCTCAACCTTGCGGTTGACGATCACCTGCGGCACGGCGGTCATGACCTTGGCCAAGTCGCTCAAGGGCTTTCCTTCACGCAACATCACGTTCAAGGTCATCAGGGCCGCCACCACGCCGTCCCCGGTGGTGGTGTGGTCAAGAAAGATCAGGTGGCCTGACTGCTCTCCTCCGAGATTGTAACCACCCTTTCTCATGGCCTCGACGACGTAGCGATCGCCGACCTGCGTCCGCAGCAGACGGACCCCCATGCCCGCCAGGGATTTCTCCAGCCCCAAATTGCTCATGACCGTAGCCACCACGGTTTTTTTGCGCAGCTGCTTCTGCCCGAGCATGTGCTTGGCGCAAATGGCCAACATGTGATCGCCATCCAGCAGGTCGCCCTTTTCGCCGACCATCACAACCCTGTCCGCATCTCCATCCAGGGCGATGCCGAGATCCGCTTTGTGCCGGCGAACCGCCTGGGTGATGACCTCCGGATGCAAGGAGCCGCAACGCCTGTTGATGTTGCGTCCGTCGGGCTTGACGTTGAGAAGAAAGACCTTGGCGCCAAGTTCTTCAAAGACGGCCGGCGCAACTCGATAGGCTGCGCCGTTGGCGCAGTCGACCACGATGCGCACGCCATCGAGGGTCAAGTCTTTGGGCAAGACATGCTTGAGGCTCACCACATACCGACCCACCGCGTCATCAATACGGAAGGCCTTACCCACGGCATTGGCGGTGGGCCGATGGTGATCGATGGTGTTTTCCACCATAAGCTGCTCGATGCGCTC
>JAUVAM010000615.1 GCA_030591745.1 Deltaproteobacteria bacterium | reverse complement strand
GCATCGGAAGAGTCTTTAGATTAAATCCGATCAACCAACTTGCGCGCCGCTTCCACCGTCAATTCATTCAGCGCTTGCTGGTACGAAGATTCGTCCAAGGGGCGTTTCGTCTGCATCATGGCAAAAGCTTCTTTGGCCACCAGGGCCCCGATGGCATGAACGGCTTGATGGCGATTCATGCCGCCGCCCGTGAGGCGCCGCAAGGCATCGAGCACCTCGGCCGGCTGACCGGCCTCGATTTGTTGTTCGACCATTTCGTGGATCAACAGGTGCGCTCTTAGCCCCTTTTCGTCCAGACGAGGGTGGGGATGCTCGGCGTGGTCTTCAACGATGGATTGCCGACGCCGGAAGGCCTCCTCTTTTTTGGGGTCTTTGTTCTCGGTCATGGTTGGCGGGCCAGAGGCTTGGGTGGAACGCGGAGATCGATGGCTGCTAAATGCTTGCCGGCATAAGCCAAGAGCCATGGGCCTTTTATCGCCACACCGACGTTTTCGCCGCGACGGAGCGCTGGCAGCCACTCCGTCCCCAGGGGAGTGCGCCACAGAGTGAGGCCAGTGGAGCCCGAGAGGCATCGAAGACCAGGTGTGTCTCGCTTGTCCAGGGGCTTGCTCAGCACGAAAATGCGCCCATCTTTCGTGATGGCCGGATTGCCCGTCGCACCCACGCCGACTCGCCAGGAGAGTTTACCGGATTCGAATCTCACCAGGAGGTCCCGGACCTGCAAGACCAGGCTCTTGTCGCCCAGGGAAAGAGGGTGGCCGCCCATCGGTGTGTTGAGGGGCGTGCGCCAGATGATGCAACCCGGTGGTGCGGCATGGTCCAGGTCCAGCTCTTCTAGTGTTTTGGGCCTGGGAATTCGGGGGGTCAGTATGATGGGGGTTTCCGAACGACAACTGACGGGGTTCAGCGCAAAGATCCAGCCGTCGCCGCTGAGCAACAACTGATTGTCTCCATGGGGGACGGCACCGGAGAACTTGTCTCTGGCGTCAATGCGGAAGATCAGTTTGCCCTTGGTGTCGGTTTGTACCAGGTGCTTGCTTGAAAAAAAGGTTCGGCCCGTTTCTGTATGGAATACGGCCTCGGGGTTTGCCAGGATCGCCTCTCCAATATTGGCACCCGTGGGTCTGACGCAGCCTGGCGTCTTCTTGCGGCAGTCTGCCGGATGCAGGCTCATCCATACGCCGTTGGCCAGAAGTAACTCCGTCCCCGTTCCGTGGTCCGGGGAAAGGGTGAAGATCGCACGCACATCATCCTGTAATGCTTGAGTTTTCCAGCGTTCCCGGCCGGTCAAGGCATCCAGGGCCACCAGGGTCCTGTCGTCAGCTGAGGTCAGGACGACTCCGCCCCCGAGGTCGGCCAGAAGATTGGAACCGCCGGCAGGCAAGTCGGTTTTCCAGAGTTGGCGTCCCGGCCCGAAGGCCAAAATGGCCTTGTCTTGACGCACCAGCCAGGTACCGTCTCCCATGGGCAGCAAGGAGCGTAGCGCTGAGTCCAAGCCGAGGCTCCAGGCCAGAGCTGGGCCTTCCGCCATGGGAAGGCTGGCTACCTGACCCTGGTGCCTGGCGTAGGCCAGCGCGCAGTCTTTGCTGGTTCGGTCGCCTTTTTCCAGGCATTCCAGCATGTTCGATGGAAGCATTTCGCAGGCGGCCAGCTGTTCCTTGCTCATCTTCTGGTAGACTGCGGCTTCGCCTGGCTGCATGCATGCCGACGGGTTTGTCGGGTTCGTCTTCAGGCAGGTGATGGTTTCAGCGTGGCGCTTACGGTCTAGCTTTTCGAGTTGGCGGAGCAGATTCGAGGAAAATGCCTTTGCGTTGGAATCCAGCACCCGCTTGCATCTATTTTTTTGTTCGACCGGATCGATTTTCGTTGAAGGCACAAGGCCTGGGTCTTCTTCCTGCTTGTCCGGACAGCCGATCAAGAGAGCAAAGGACAAAGCGAGGAGGCCGACTGGGCCCAAGAATTGGGTTATTGTCCTTACGTGGATCACATGCTCCTCCCTGGTTCGGTTCCGTAGTATACACCGGAGACGCTTCGGGTCCAGAGTCCCTTGATCCGCGGTGCTGGACGCGGTATCGACGGAGTGGTAGACAGCAAAGGAAGCCAAAGCCAAGGGGGACAGAGTAAGTGGAACCAGCCGGATTTGGAGGTGAATCATGAAAATAGGACATCAGGTTAATGGAATTCAGTGGGTCTTGGTTGCCGCGGGTCTGCTTTGTGCCTCTTTGGCCATGGCAGCTGATAGATCGGGAGGTGAGGGTGTGGTGATTGGCGAGCAGGACATTTTGGGCACAATTGGCCAGGTTCAGGTCAAGTTCAACAAGGCACCCAAGGCCAGGATCGAGCGTGGGGTGCGTCAAGTCGCCCAGCTTTGGAAAAAGGATGACGGTGATGCTGGCGCTTTTGCCCATTTTTGCGTGCATCATTTTATGGACGGTCCAGAGCTGGATCGGCTGTTCGAGCGATTCGAGAGCAAGATGGAGCAAATCGATGGTCATATGAACTCTTTGACCCTTGCTCTTCGATTGGAGGTAGATGAGGAATTGGGCCCCCTTCTGCCCATGGACCTCCTTTTTGGTCAAATGGATCCGGGGGCTCATATCTTGGATGACTTGTTCAAGTCAAAGTTGGCGTTTATGGCTCTGCTCAATTTCCCGGTGGTCACCCTTGAGGAAAAGTTGAGCAAGGGAGAAAAATGGGACAGGCGGGCTTGGGCTGAGGCCCGCCTGGCTGAGGGATTTGCCCACCGAGTACCGGCGCATGTGCAACAGGGAGTGACCGAAGCTTATGCGCGGGCGGATAACTATATTTTCAACTACAACATTCATATGGAAAAAGTAGTAGACAAGGACGGGAAGGCCCTTTTTCGCAAGGGGCTTAAGT
>JAUVAM010000377.1 GCA_030591745.1 Deltaproteobacteria bacterium | reverse complement strand
GATCAACCCGCCTGGCAGTTCGTGGCGGGTTGCCCATTCGGCATCGGTCCATTGCCAGGCTTCGGGGTTTGCGGCCGTGCGGTAGTAAACGGCGAACTCGCGAGATTGTCCGGCGGGTGTGGTGCCGGGGGCCTCGAAGCCCGCCTGGGTGAGCTGTCCTTCGGGCTCGCACCAGGCCGAGGCGACGATTGGCACAGGGTCCATGCCCCCGGTGATCTCGTAGACCGAAATGTCGCGCAGCACAAAGGAATCGGCATGCTCGATCAGCGCGATGACCGGCAGGTCGACACGGTCTCGATCAGGGTGGGGCTGCAAGGTGACGACCTGGCGATAAGGCTTGTCGCTCTCCGCCCAGTTCTGTTCGGGTAGCTGTCCTGAATCACCGCCGTCTGTTGTCGAGTCGCCGCCCGCGTCCAGGCCCGCATCCAGTCCTGCGTCCAGTCCCGCGTCCAGTCCTGCGTCCAGTCCCGCGTCCAGTCCTGCGTCACCGTCCGGGGCCTGGGCAACCGATCCAGTGCAGCCCGCCAGGGGCAAGAGAATCAAGAGAGCCAGCCACGTCAGATTTGTTTTCATATTTTCAGTTTATCCGCATCCACCCCCCTTTTGACAAGGTCTTGAAATCTTGGTACTTCGAGATCGTGTTGGATTTACTGAATATTGTGGGTATTGATGAAGCCTGAGCGCTCTTTGCGACCGCTGTGGTGGTTGTTTTTCTGTACCGGACTCTCCGGCCTTCTCCTTGAGCAAAGTTTTGAACGTTGGCTCAGCACCGTCGTGGGTGCCAGTCGTCAATCGGGCGCCATCGTCCTGGCGCTATATTTCGTCGGCCTGGCGATCGGCGCCTGGCTTTTCACTCCGCTGTCTCGCCGGATCCGCAATGGGATTCGGCTCTACGCCCTGCTTGAGGGTGTTGTCGGCTTGTACGCCATTGTCCTCGGTTTTTTTCCGGAACCGATCCTCATGGGTTCAACCCGTCTGCTGGCCGCCATCCCAGCGGACTCGGCCGGATCCATTGCCGTGCGGGTGCTTATCGGCGCCATGTGGATCTTGCCACCCACGCTGGCCATGGGCGCGACTTTCCCGGCTGTGGTCCGTGCCCTTGAGCAAAGCCGCGGGGGTCGGCAATTGGCCAGTCGTATGTCGAGCCTCTATGCGGCGAACCTCCTTGGGGCAGTCACCGCGGCGCTTTTGGCCCCCTATCTCTTTTTCGCATACCTCGGCGTCGATGGCACCGTGCAGTCCGTCATCGTCATCCAGGCGATCATCGTTTGCATGGCGCTGTGGTTGGCCCGCAGCAGGGAGAAGGCCAGCACGGACGAGGGAATCGATCCGCCTCTCGCGTCGGTCGACTCAGGTCCCCGCCGACGCTCCAGCCCTGTTGTGGCGCTGGCTTTCTTCTCCGGCCTCACGGTCTTTGCTTTCGAGGTGGCGTGGATTCATCTCATCGGGGCCGCCATCGGCATGTCGGCGTTTTCGTTTTCCTTGATGCTCGTCTGCGTTCTTCTTGGGCTCGGCCTCGCGAGCGCCTTCGTCTCGCGAATTCGCGCCAATGAGAAGACGCTCCCCAACCGCGCGCTGGGTTATGCGTTTTTGGCTGCAGCGATCACCGCGGTGGTGAGTCACGTGCTTTGGGACCGCGCGAGTCACATCCTGCTCATGTTCGGCGGCGGGGCGACTGGTTTTTATCAAGGCGAACTGGCCCGTCTTTTGACCGCGATGGTGATTCTTTTGCCCTGCTCCACCATGTTGGGGATGATCTATCCCTTGCTTTTTCGCATCGAGCTTTTCCCGCAAGAGCGCGCGGCGGCCGTGTCCAGTCAGATGACGATGGCCAACGCCCTTGGCAGCATGATCGGGGCCCTGGCCACGGGGTTCATCTTGTTGAATTCCATCGGGGCGGAAAACACCCTCCGGGGGCTCGGCGTCTTGCTCGCTCTCGTCGCCATTGTGCCTTTGCTGCCATGGCAACAGAAGAACCAGGCGAGGTCCCCCCAGGGGGCAAAGCATCCCCGACGGGCGCTCGTCGCGGTCTGTCTCGCGGCAGGGCTTGTCATCGTGCCCTTTGCGATGCCGAGCTGGAACTACGCAAGTCTTCTTTCCGGCATCAATGTCTACTTCCGCCCTGGTCACGCGCTGCCGACCGATGAAATTGTCTTTTTGGGCGAAGACAATGTCGGTGGGTACACCACGGTGGTCAAGCGAGTCTCCGCGGTCGATCAGTCGGTGATGCATACGCTTCTCACCAACGGAAAATTTCAAGGGAACGATACCGGTGAGGTGATGGCCCAGATAGCCCTCGCTTACCTTCCAGCCGCCTATGCGAAGGGTCGGCAACGCGCCCTGGTGATCGGCTTGGGCACCGGTGCTTCGGCGTCGACCATTGACGCCGCGGGTTTTGAGAGCGTCGAGATCGCGGAGCTGTCGCCGACCATCGCCAAAGCCGCGAAACTTTTCAGTCACATCAACCGCAATCTCTTCGATCTTCCCGGGGTCCGGCTCTACGTTGAGGATGGCCGGACGCACTTGGCTCGCAATCCTTCGCGGACCTACGACGTCATGTCTCTCGAGCTGAGCAGCGTTTGGTTTGCGGGAAGCACCAATCTCTACAGTTACGAGTTCTATCGACTGGCTTCGGACCGCCTCAAAACAGATGGCGTATTCCAGCAGTGGGTGCAGCTTCACCACATCGGAACCAATGAACTTGTGAGCATTGTGGCCACGCTGCGCGCCGCCTTCGAATATGTGCAGCTTCACTTTGTCGGTGGGCAAGGGATCCTGTTGGCCAGTGCAGCTCCACTCAACCTGGACGAAGACCACGCGAATGGCGTGGCGCGAAAAATCGCGGATGCCTTCAAGGATATCGCGGCCACCCGGCCGGTTCTTGGCGCGGGACTGCTGCGCTCGACGCTTGTTTTGGACGCGGATGATTCGACGCGGTTGTTGCAGTACGTCAAGGACTCGGACATCAGCCTCAACGATGACAAGAACAGGTTTTTGGAGTACTGGTCGCCCCGCTACAATCTCGAGCGAAGCAACCTGGTGCCCGGCAACCTGAGCTTCCTGCTCCGTTTCGTGGATTCGGAGGAATTCGCTCCCCGAGCTCGCGCCTTCGGTCTGCGTATCTCACCGAAAAACAAAGAATAGTTGCTCCTGATTCGCATGACGGCTCTGGAGGCCTGTGTTCGCTATGCTCAGAAAGGGCGTTTTGGTGATATTTGGTTATTATTTTCTTGATCCCTTTCGCCGGATGGGCAGAATGCAGATGGATTTATTGCACTCTATCTGTCTTTTCTTGCGGAGGTTGGTGACATGCTAAGGCAACGAAGTGGAAAGGGATTCATCCTGTTGGCGCTGATGTCTGGGTTGGCTTGTTTGGCTGCGGCTTGCGGTGGTCCCGAGGCGGATGATCCTGCCTGCACGGATGGTGAAAGCCGGTGCTTGGGTACGGTGATAGAGGCTTGCACCGAGGGTGCCTGGGTGGCGGGAGAGGACTGTACCGAATCGGGTGGCACCTGTGAAATGTTTGATGGTACGGCTACTTGCTTGGTTCCGGGCCCCTTTGATGGGATGGAGATTGTTCTGGATCTGGGTGATTCCAGCCTGTCCGTGGATTTGGCCGAGATGGACAGCACCTCTTTCGAGGGCATGGATGCCATCCGTCTGACCCGGATTATCGAGCAGGCCGCTTTGGACCTTCCCTGGGACAATCAGTACAACTTCATCGCCTCCGATGGTTTCGACGTGATGATCAATAAATACGAAGGTGCGGCCGGCCCGTTGCCCTATTACGGCGAGTTGGACTATGGATATTTGGCCATGAGCGCCGAAGACGGTTTGAAGATTTTTTGGGCCGATGAGGCCAACATGCCCGGTGCTTTGAGCGTCAAGCAGATGGATGGCGGCACCATTCAGATCGTGCCCTTTGAGGCCACGGAACTTTTGGTCGCCGCCGGCGAGATTCGTGTTCGCGTGGATTTGAGCCTGCTTTCCACTGAAGAGGTGGTGGATTACAAGTACCCGGAAGACGGCGCCAAGCCCATGGTGCCCATGGTGGACGTCTTTGCCGCCGCTGCGGTGATCGATGCGGCTGATTATGCCTATAAAATCTACGGCAACGATGGTTTTTCCAACAACGAAAGCAACCTGATGCCTTACGAAAATACGACCCACGCCTGGATCAATCCCGCGGATCGGCGCGTCATCGCGGCCGAGGAGTGGGACACGGAAGAATGTTGTTGGCGTGTGCGCAACACCGTCTTGCTGCTGGGTCAGTAGCAGCCTTGGGAGCTCAGATGAAATTTTCGATGCAACAAGGATCGAGGATGCTTTTGGTTTTGGCTGTGTTGGGCCTGATGGCTTGTCATGGCGGCACCGACTTGGACAGTGATGCGGGTTTGTCCGACGGCAGCGAAGAGGATGGTTCGGAAGGCACGGACAAGATGTTCGCCGACATGGGCCCGGGCGATTGCAATGCGCTGACCAACATCAACGCCGTCGAGATCCGTCGTGGAGAGAAGACTTTCTGTCGCCACATCGACAACTATTCGTCTTTCGAATTCTCGGTGGAGGACTACTCGGGCACGGCGATCCATTTGGCCGATCTCATCGACTTAGACATCGCCGAGGTCCCGGAAGACTGGCGGTATCAGGCCTACGGCACCGACGGCTACACCTTCGGCGGATACGCTTCCTGGAGCAATATGCAAAACGGCTACCTGGAGCTGACGACCAGGCGCATCGTTTTCGAGTCAAGTCAGGAACTGGATCATTCTTTCTTTGTCAAGGACAGCTATTTGATCGTGCTGACTCCGTCCGGAAATTGAGCCCTCAATGCGGTCCCGCCCGAGCGTCTTCATTCTGTTAGAGGCCCTTTTTTGTAGGGCCTCTTATGCTGCGG
>JAUVAM010000087.1 GCA_030591745.1 Deltaproteobacteria bacterium | reverse complement strand
CCGGCCAATGTGATTTTGAGCAAGCAGGGTGAAGCCAAGTTGTTGGATTTCGGCATCGCCAAGTTCGTGGAGGGAACCGGCGCTGGGTTTGTGCCCGAGCTGCCCGACCTGAAAACGGGTGGAGAAGAAAGCGTGGACCCGGATGCCACGCCAGTGGGGACCGGGCCTGCGACGCTCGATGATGACGCCACGCCGGCGGGGATTCGGCCTGCTTCGCTCGATGAGATCAGGCCTGAGACGCCTGTCACCGCCGATTCATCGCTGCAAGACGGTATGCAGTTGACCATGCCCGGCACCTTGATGGGGCCGCCTCGTTATATGGCACCCGAGCTTTGGGCGGGGCGGGAGGCCGGTTATGCCTCCGATGTTTACGCTTTCGGGGCTTTGGTCTTTGCCCTTTGCGCGGGGCGGCCTCCTTATGTGGAGAAGGACATCGGCAGGTTGAGGGAAAAGGTCTGCAAGGAGGACCCTCCATCCTTGGCGAAGCTTGTCGATGGCGTGGACCCGGGCCTGGTCGCCGTGGTGGAACGTTGCCTCCGGCGAGATCCGGCCGACCGATATGCCGACGGCAACGCCCTGCGTTCTGCCTTGGCGGGCTTGGGCAAGAGCGCACGCGGCACTATCACCCCGGAAGGCAATCCCTATCGGGGCCTTTATGCTTTTGAAGCCGAGCACCGCAATTTGTTTTTCGGGCGGGATTCGGAAACGCGCATGATTTTGGAAAGACTCAAGGCCGAGTCAGCCGTGTTGGTGGTCGGGGACAGCGGTGTGGGTAAGTCGTCCCTTTGCCGTGCAGCGGTTTTGCCCCGAGTGGCGGACTGGCTTGGCGAGAATCGGCGTTGGCAAAGCGTCAGCATGGTGCCGGGGCAACGTCCTTTGGAGGCCCTGGCTCGCGCCTTGGCGATTTCTCTTGAGATGGAGCAAGCCCCGTTTGAAAAATTGTTGCAAGAAGATCCCCTGGGGGCCAGTCGGCAGGTAAGCCGTCAACTGGGACAAGAGCGCGGCCTGGTCTTGTTCGTGGATCAGCTCGAAGAGTTGTTGACGCAGAGCCTTCCCGAGCAGAGGACGGCGACTGTCCAGGTCCTGGCCTGGTTGGTGCAGCCCATACCCGGTCTGCGGGTGTTGGCCACGGTGCGGGGTGATCACTTGAGCCGCCTGGCCAGCCTGCCGGCTTTTGCAGATGGCCTGGCCCGTGCTTTGTATTTCCTGCGCCCCTTGAGCACCGAACGACTGCGCGAGGCCATCACCGGACCGGCCAGGGCCAAGGGCGTGGTCTTTGAATCTGAAGAACTGCTCGACGAATTGGTCCAGGCCACCGAAGAGGCCGAGGGCGGCTTGCCCCTGCTTCAGTTTGCCTTGGCGGAACTTTGGGAGGCTCGAGGCGAAAAACAGGTCATCGGTCGGGAAGCCCTGCAGCGCATCGGCGGAGTATCCGGGGCCTTGAGTCGACACGCGGATCAAGTGCTTGACCAGATGCTCCCCCGGGTACGCCCTGTTGCCCGAAGCATCATGTTGGCCTTGTTGCTTCCGGACGGAACACGGGCCCAGCGGACATCCGCGGATCTTGGGCTGGAAAACAAGGATCGGCGCCTGGCCACGGACGCCCTGGTGCGAGGTCGTTTGGTGGTGGCCAGGCAGACTGGTGAGAGCCATGCTTTCGCCATTGCCCATGAATCCTTGGTCCATGGATGGGGCAGGTTGGCTCGCTGGTTGGCCGAAAATGCCGAGGCCCGTCAGTTACGGGAGCGGCTCAGGCAAGCGGCCGCTGAGTGGCGGCGTCTGTCCGACTCCGCGGCCCTCTTGTGGAAAGGACCCCAACTGGCCGAGGCCGGTGAATTGGGCGACACCGCCTTGAGCAAGACGGAAAGAGCCTTTTTGGTCGCTTCACGAAAGCGACACCGGCGTGCCCGCGTCTGGCGCTGGGGACTGGGTCTCGGCTTGCCTCTGCTGGTCTTGAGCGCCTTTTTGGGTATGCACTTGTTGCGACAGGCCGAGTTCGGGGCCAAGGTGGACGAGCGGCTCCGGCAGGGGGCTGGGACCCTTGCGAAAGTGGAGGGCCTCCGACCCGGGCTGGAGAAAGCACGGTTGGCTGCCTATGCCTTGTTCGATGCCGGCAAGTTGGATGAGGCGGAAGGGGACTGGCAAGTCATTCGGCGGCAAGAGGAGACCTTGGCCAAGCAAGTGGCCGGGGCCGCCGGCTTGCTGGAGTCCACCGGCTGGCTGGACCCGAGCCGCGAAGATGTACGGAGCACATTGGTCAGGGCCTTGGTGCTGCAAGCTCGTTTGGCTCAGGCGGCCGGCCATCAAGAGCGGCGCGATGGTTTCTTGAGCCGACTGGAGGCCCTTGGCGCTTTGCCGTCGGGGATGGCCCCGGGAGGCAGGCTCAGGCCGGCACTCAAGGCCTCGGTCCAGCAAGTGGATGCCATCCTGGATGGATTTGTCTACATACCCCCCGGCGCGTTTTACTTCGGTTCGGGTGCGGAAGATGATCAGCGTCGGGAATTTTTTCACGCCGTGCCCATTCACGAGATTAAGACCGAGGCGTATTGGATTGCTACCCACGAGACGAGTTTTGCGGATTGGATCGCATTCTTGGAGAGTTTGACGCCGGAACAGCAAAAACTTCGCTCGCCTCGAGTCGGCAAGGAAGGCTTCGCGGGCGCGGTCGGGCTGCGTCGCCTTGAGTCCGGGTCTTGGGCCTTGCGCTTCAAACCCACCAGCAAGGTTTTTGAAGTGAAGCGAGGTGAGGTCATCACTTATCCAGGTCGGCCCCACGGAGCCAGGCAGGACTGGTTGCGCATGCCGGTGGTCGGCGTGACATTGGACGATGCCAAAGCTTACTGTCGTTGGCTGGATGCCAGTGGAAAAGTGCCCGGGGCTCGGGTCTGTAGTGAAGTGGAGTGGGAGAGGGCGGCCAGGGGCTCAGACGATCGCGAATATCCACACGGCTGGCACCTTGCGCCCGATGAGGCCAACTTTGACGAGACCTACGGTAAGCAGACCGAGGCCATGGGCCCCGACGCGGTGGGAAGTCACCCTGCTTCCGCCAGTCCTTTCGGTTTGCAGGACATGGCCGGCAATGTTTGGGAACTATGCAGTTCGGCTTTGAAGGAAGGCCAGGTGGTGGCTCGGGGCGGCAGTTTCTACTTCGGCATGAACTCCTCTCGGCTCACGGATCGGGAAGTCGTTGAACCTGCTTTCCGGGATGTCAGCGTGGGTTTCCGCGTTTGCGCAGACCCTTCAATCAAGCCCTAAGAGGTGGGTCAATACCAACCCACCCTGGCTCCTTGACCCACTCAAACAGCTAAGAAAAACAATCAATTGACTGGGTGCCAGGTACTTAGTGAGATCTTTGATTGGCTTTCTTTGTTTTGGGAAAAGCAATCATTACAGGGGAGTGGGCGTATTGAAGTCGTGTTTCATTGTTTTGGTGGATTTGCGGCATGGTCTTTGCATTTTTCTTGGGCGAGGAGGTTGCCATGAGTGTCATGACCGCCAATAGCAATCGAAAAATTCGGGATGCGAAACACGCCTTTGGATCCGTTCTGCTCGGTGTGATGGTGGGCCTGTTGCTGTATTTCGGCTTGCATGGTGATGCACATGCCGCGATGATCGACGACGCGCGAATCAAATTGTTGGGCACCAAAGTGCCCCTCATCGGTCGTGACTTAAACGGCACCGACCTGAACGGATCCAGCCTCGAAGGCCGCCAGGTCTTGTCGGTCAATCTGGAAGGCGTGGTCAGCGCCGAGGGCGAAACCTTGAGCAGTCTTCGCCTGGACAAGACGGTCTTTCATGGGCAGCTGCAAGACGGCGGCTCCATCGGTTCACAGGCCCTTGTGGGCGCATCGTTTTCGGCCATCCTGGATGACGGCGGTCTTCTGACCCTGCGGATTCAGTCCATCGAGCGTGATCATGCCGACAAGGCCAACAAGGAAGTTCGGCGTTACTTCGTGACCTATTCGGACGGCAGCATGGACTTGCCCCTTTGCGGTGAGGACTCAGAAGGCCAGGCCATTTTGGCCATTCCCGTCCAGGGTCGCTGGAATCTGGAAGAGGGCGTTGCCGGCGGCGGAGCCCATCTCGACGATCCGGGGTCTTTCACTTTTGCCTGCGAAGGATACGCCGTGGCCAAGTGCATCCTGGCCGGCTACAAACCCTGGCGGCAAGTTCAGATCTGTACCCAGGGGGCCGGATGCGAAAAGAGCGACCTGAGCGACCATCTTCAGGCTTGCACCCGACTCTTGCGGGCCGACTTCTGTGGGGATGGCCAGTCCCACACCGAAGACGGTATGTGGGTTAACGTTTATGACGGCCGGGCGTTCGTGTCGATGCCGATGATTGGTTGATGGAGGCCGAGTGGAACGCGGACGGGGCCGTGTGCATGCAGCGAAGTCGACTTGAGGGCATCGTCCCTGCCTGTGCGGAATATTTACTTGCGGATGAATGTGGACTTGATGAACACTTCGGGGCAGGGACTCTGCTGATGAGCGAAATCGATCCCGGACTTTGACGGGACGGCAGCAGACAAAATTGAAGAATGAGGCTCGCTATGGACAAGCACAACGAGGAAATGCGCAAGGCGAGCGCCAGTCTTGAACCGCTTTCCGAACAAGAGCGAGAGGATACTGAGGAACTCTATCGCGGTCTTCAAGCCATCGCCGACGACAGTTTTCCCCGCACCTGCCCTCGCTGCGGAAAGGTTTTCAACTCGGCCGAGGATTTTTTGGTGCGCGAGACCCAGGGCTTGCACAACTCAACGGGCCTGCGATCTTCTCATGACGAGGAAGACAAAATCGTGGTGGAGGTTTATCGCAACTGCCCCTGCGGCTCGACCATGGTGGAGTTTTTTCGTGAGCGAAGAGACATGACTGAGCTTGGGATAAAGCGCAGGGAGCGCTTCGACAAGCTTTTGGAAATTCTGATGCGGCGAAAAATTCCCCGGGAAAAAGCCCGCCATGCCTTGTTGCTTGCCATGCGCGGTCAGAAAAGCGAAGTATTGGAGAACTTGGGCATGAAGTTTTCGAACGCCTGAGCCTGTCTTAATCCGTCATCCCAGCCTTAAGCCGTCATCCCCAGATGTTTCTGCTGGGGATCCAGATTCTCGAAGCATGGATTCCCGACAGAAGCCTTCGGGAATGACGAGGTTGCCAATTCGGGAATGACGAGGTTGCCAATTCGGGAATGACGAGGTTGCCAATTCGGGAATGACGAGGTTGCCAATTCGGGAATGACGAGGTTGCCAATTCGGGAATGACGGGGTTGGTCTATTCCTGAACACATTCCTGGGCGCCTTGACATGCCTTGTGAGTAATCCGAGGATGTCAAGACCCGGATCAAAGGAGCGGATGCCGTGAAAACAAGACTGCTGACTTGCCTTTTCTGTGCTGGATTCATGTTGTTCTCCTCTTGCGGGGAAGACTTAGCCGAGTGCAGCTCGCAAACCTGTCCCGATGGTTGTTGTGACGGTGATACCTGCATGCGACAGTCACCTGGTAGCTGCGGCATTGGCGGATTGGCCTGCGTCGACTGCTTGTCCGATGCGCAATCCGACACATGCTCGGCCGGTGTCTGCATCTGCGAAGCGGAGGGCCTGCGTTGCGGAAACGGCCAGGCTTGCACATCCACAGGCTGTACCGGCGAATGCATCCCGGATTGCACCGGCAAGTGTCCGGATGCCGACGACGGATGCGAAGGCAACTGCCTGGCCAATGACTGCGCGGGCTGCTGCGACGGTACGACCTGCAGAGACTCATCGGCGACAAGCTGCGGTACCGGGGGCGGCGATTGCGTGGATTGCACCGCCAATGTCAGATCGGATTCTTGCTCGGCGGGTGTTTGCGAGTGTGCGGCGACCGGATCGCTTTGCGTCGAGGGCGAAGAATGCGCCCTGACCGGCTGTGAAGGCTGCAGCCCCGACTGCACCGGCAAGTGTCAGGGCGCCGAGGACGGCTGCGAGTCGACCTGTCCGAGCAATAATTGCACCAGCGGTTGCTGCACCGGCGCGCATGAGTGCATCCTTTACGCCAGTCAAAGCGACAGCGTCTGCGGCAAGGACGGCGGGATTTGTGTGGACTGCGAAATCATGGCGGAGGTCTGCGGCTTGGCTTTCACTTGCCGTGAGGCCAACATCAACGACGCCCGCTTCGTTGCCCAGACCGTCCCGGCGGTCATGGACCCCTCCGAGGTCCTTGAGGTCTCGGTGACCTTTGAAAACATCGGTACCACCGACTGGACCGACGCCGCCGGCCACCGGCTGGGCGCCGAGAATCCCCGCGACAACAGCAATTGGGGCAACAACCGCGCCAGTCTGGACGGTGCCGACAACATCCGGCCCGGGGAATCCAAAACTTTCACCTTCCAGATCACCGCTCCCTCCGTTGCCGGTACATACGCTTTCCAGTGGCGCATGCTTCAGGAAGCCGTGGAGTGGTTCGGCGAGTTCGGCACCAGCGCATCGATCACCGTCGGCACCGTCAACGCTTGTGAGGCCATCCGCTCGCTGGCCGGCACCAACACCGACGCCTCCGTCGCCATCCAGAGCTGCATCGACAACACACCCTCGGGAGAAACCCTGGAGCTTCCCGCCGGGATCTATCGCATGGACCACCAGGTGCAAATCAGCGCCAGGCCCATCACCCTGCGCAGCGAGGGCAAGAACGAGTCCATGCCCAAATGCGCCACGGACAACCACGACTGCGCCGAGCTGAAGGCCTCGACCTCCTTTGCCGACACCATCGGCATTCTGCGCATGCTCAGCCCGGGGACCCGCGTGGACCACATCGTGGTCAACGGCAACAAGGTCGAAAGACGGTCCACGGCCTCCGGGCAGTCCTGCTCGGCCGGCAGCAATCAGTACGGCTACAACATCCAGATGGGCTGCAACGACTGCGGCCTGACCAACTCGGTGACCAAGAACGCGCTCTGCGGCACCGGTGCCGAGGTGTCCGGGGTCCGAAGCAATATTCGGGTTTGGCGCAACACCATCGCCTTCAACGGGGTTCATAACCTGCAAGGCCTGTGGGCCGACGGGCTGACCGTTCACGACGCGCAGAACTCGACCTTCACCGAAAACGAAGCCGTCGACAACACGGACATCGACATCATCTTCGGCGGCTGTACCGACTGCGCTATCCAGAACAACACCATCTGGCACACCGCCGCCTTCGAGGGTTCCACCTTCGCCGGCTTGATGATCCACGCTTGGACGACAACCAGCGGCAACTACACCGGCACGGTGACCTCGGGCAACGCCATTGACTGCGGCCCCCAAAGACAGTGTGGAATCGGTCTGTATATCGGCTCGGACGCCTGGTACGACACCGACACCTTTGGCGGCTCGGTGCACGACAACACCGTCGCCAACGCCCAGTTCGGCCTGCTGATCGACGACGCCCGAAACATGGAAGTCTACAACAACCCGGTCACCAACTCCGGCACCACCACCATGGCCTCCTGCGGTTTGAAGAACACCCACGACTACGGAATCGGCCAGGACTCGGTGAACATCGACACCTCCCTGGATACCCGGAACACCATCTACCAAAGCGTCGACTTCGACTTCTGCATCCCCAATTGGTGGAACCAGTAAAATGCTTGGTTAATCCGTATCCCCATCAGCCAAAAGCCTGTCCGCCTCGGTCTCTAAGTCAGGGCGTCGCAGGCCGCCGGAGAGATGGACGGTTTGGCCTTCGAACTCGTGGGCGACGGGCTCTAATCGGGGCAAGGCCTCTCGGTCGGAATCGAGATGTTCGGCTAAGACGCCGTCTAGGAAATCCAGGCCCAGGGCCACTTTGGCTTCGTCTTCCAGGCCCGGCATTTCGGGTAGATCGACACACAAGTCCAGGCATTGATCAAAGGCGGGATCTTTTAGCTCCAGGCATATCCGGCGCAGGCCCTTGTGGCTGGTGATGAAAACCTGGATGACTTCTCCCGAATGCAATTTGGGTCGATGGCGCGCCACCAACAACAGGGCCGCTTGTTCAGCCAATGCGTTTAGATCCAACATGAATATTCTCCTTGTAGACCTTTCCTAGCGCGCTTTGGCCGTCTCTTCAAGCAAGGCTTGATCTGAAGTGGCTACGCATCTTAAAGTGCAACGGGACATGATGCCTTTGGGCGAGGACCGAAAGAAATGGAAAACATGCAAAGGAGCCGAACAAGACGATGGCTCATGATGCTGCTCAAAGTGCTGGGCGGTGTCATGCTGGCCCTCGTCGCGGTCGTTATGGTTCTTGGTTTGAGTTTGGGTCGCTTAGACCACCCCAGCGTCAAGGGCCCGATTAAGAGCTACCTGCAAAGGGAAATGGGCCTGAGCCTGGACTGGACGGTCTTTTCCATCTCACCGATGTCCGGCCTGCGGCTTTCCGGTTTTCACTTGGACAGTGCCCCGGCCGACAGGGCTCTCGCACCGCGTTTGGCCGAGCTTGGAACGCTGGAGGTAGATTGGAGCCTGGGCGGCCTCATGGCCGATACGCCACGCATCGATCGCTTCAAACTTGAAGGACTCAAGCTTGCCGTGGTGCGCGACGCACATGGAAAAACCTCCCTGGACCGATTGGTCCCGCCGGCAAAAGAGCCTGCGCCCGCACAGCCCCCCGAGCCCGAGGCCGACGAGGGCTTGTCGAAGCTTTTCCAAAAGTTCAAAGCGCCGATTGTGCTGGGGCTGGTGGAGTTGGGGGCTGTTGAGCTGGTTTTTTTTGAGCGTGCTGAAGACCTGCGCTGGCACCTGACGACCCCTGCTGTCTCGGCAAGCCTCGAAGAAAGCGAGTTGGGCTCTTTGCCCGATCTGAAGCTTGACCTGGGCGAGGAGGGCAAGGACGGTCGTCTTCTTTTGATCAAGGAACAAGCGGGAGAGAAAAAGACCCTCGAGCTGGCCATACGCCAAAGCCTGAAGCGTCATGGCGACAAAGAGTTGGTGTTTGAACTGGGCGTGGAACTTTTGCGGCAGGAGCTTTTAACCGAGTTGCCGGCGGGCCCCGAGCCCTTGCTCAAGCTTGAAGGACAGGTCAGTTTCTTGGCGGAAGAGGGCCTGGTTGAGTTGAAGGTAAGCAATCTGGATGTGCTTGGGGGCGGCTTGAAGGGCAGCCTCTTAGCGCGCTTGCCGGAT
>JAUVAM010000228.1 GCA_030591745.1 Deltaproteobacteria bacterium | reverse complement strand
CTAATAAGTTGACCAAGCCATCAAAAACGGGAGCCTCCATGCCAAGACCCAAACGACCTGCGATGTTCTGGCTTTGCCTCATCGCCTCTTGCCTGCTTTGGCTCGCAGCCGGACCCGCGGCCTGGGCCGAAGACCTGGACGGCTGGGAACTACCCGACAACCTCAAAGGCAAGCTCAAGACCGACAAAGACAAAAACAAAACAGGCGAGGCCAAATCCGAGCCCAAGCCCCAGGCAAAGCCTGGGACTTCGCCCAAGCCCGAACTCAAGCCTGAGCCGAAGCCCGAGCCCAAACCTGAACTTAAGCCTGAACTCAAGCCCAAGCCCAAGCCCAAGCCTGAACTCAAGCCCAAGCCCAAGCCCGAGCCTCAGCTCAAGACCGACAAAGCCGATGAGTGCTCCAAGGGCTACGTACTCTCCGCCGAAGGCTGGTGCGTCGAGAAAGACCTCACGCCCGAACCCCAAAAAACCCCGGAAGCAACTCCGGCACCAGCTCCGGCACCAGCTCCGGCACCAGCACCCGAAACCGCACCGACACCGGCTTCCACAGAAGCACCCGTGGTGCCGGGCGGACCCCCTCCGCCCGTAATCATCCACAAACTACCGGAAACGAAAACTCCACCTGAAACAACGACCCCTGAAAAGCTCGTGACAGCCGAAGAAACCAAAACCAAAGAAGAACAAAAAACAGAAGCACCAAAAGAAACACCAGACGAAAAGAAAGACGACAAAAAAGACGACAAAAAAGACGCAAAGAAGAAAAAGGGCTCGGCTTTCATCAAGGGCGAACTGGCCAACTTCATCGGTGCCACCAAGCTTGCCACATCCAACAACCGCATCGGCGTTCGCCTGGGTTACCGCGCTGAGGACCTGGTGCACTACGGCACCATCACGCCGGAAGCCGATTTGCGCTTCGGCAAGCTGACCTTCGGCCTGGGCGTTCCTTTGGCCTTGCAGATCTACGACGGCAACCTCATCGACGGTGAGGACCCGGAGGCCGGCTTCGACGACGCGGGCGCATTCCGCAAAGAAGACTGGGACGAACCCGGCGAATACGTGCGCTTCATCCGCTACCTGACCTGGGGCCGCAAGGAAGACAACATCTATTTCAGCCTGAGCCAGCTGGGCTCAAACTCATTGGGCCACGGTGCCCTGATGCGCCGTTACAGCGTCAACATCGATCCGGACTCCACCCGGGTGAGCGGCCAACTGGACATGTACAACGACTACGCCGGCTTCGAGGTCATGACCAACAGCATCGTGGACTGGGAGCTCTTCGGTGCCCTGGCCTTCGTCAAGCCCCTGAGCTTCTTCATGGAGCACCCCATGGCCCGCTCCATGTCCATCGGCGTAACCTACGTGGGCGACAGAGCGGCGCCGGTACGGCTCGAGACCGAATCGACCAACCCCTTCTATGTTGTCGGCGACTCCAGGCCCAGCGTACTCAACGATGCCTTTGTCCACGCCGTGGGCGTGGATGTTGAGTTCAAGATCTTCAAAAGCGACACGGTGGATCTAAAGCCCTACATCGACTACTCGTGGATGATGCCCCAGTCCCCTTCGGGGGATCTGGCCATGGACCCGGAAGGCGGCGGCGGCTTCACCCTGGGTCTTTTGGGCCGATTCAACATGGGCTCGGATCCGGTCCACGCCTTTCGACTGGTGGCCGAGTTCCGCTCCTTTTCGGCGAACTATCTGCCTGGTTATTTCGACACTTTCTATGAGGTGCACAAGTTCGCCGCATCCCAGCGCATCAAGCAAGCCGCGACAGAAACAAGCCGCCTGCCGGCCACCAAGTTCGAAGAAATTTTCGTCACCCGCAAAGGGGATGATCGACACCTGGGTTTCTACCTCGAGTTCAACTACTCCATGGTAGGCAATCTGGCGATGACCTTCGCCCTCGAGGGCTCCGACGCCAACCTGGGCAACAACTTCATGGCCCACTTAGAGGTGCCGGCCTTAGACTGGCTACAATTCTTCGCCTCTTACCACCAACGAGCCATGGACTCATTGGGCGATCTTTTCGACATGGACGCCTCCGACAAAGTCCTCTTCACGGCCGCCCGCCTGCGCCTGCTGCCTTTCCTCTTCATCAACGCCCGCTACCACTACACACTAAGACTAAAAGACGATTACGCGGATTTAGTCACCGACCCAGGCGAGCCCGAGGTCTTCTTAGAGCACTACCGCTTCTACCAACCCACACACGGCTGGATGGTTGACGTTGAGCTTGGATGGGAATTCTGAAACTACCCATAACCCCCCTACTCCCCGAACTGGTCTCGACGCTCCTCACCGAACGCCGCCTAATCCTCACAGCCCCACCCGGCGCCGGCAAAACCACCCAGGTCCCCCCGGCCCTGGCTTCTGCCTTGCCTCACGGCAAGATCCTCACCCTCCAACCCCGCCGAGTAGCCGCCCGAGCCATCGCCCGCCGCATGGCGACCGAATCCGGCCAGCCACTCGGCCAGCACATCGGCTACCAAATCCGTCACGACAACCGAACCAGCCCCGCGACCCGCGTCGTACTCATGACCGAGGGCCTACTCACCCGCAAGCTATCCTCCGATCCCCTCCTGGAGGACACAACCTGCGTCATCATCGACGAGTTCCACGAACGCAGCCAACACGCGGATCTCGCGCTTGCCCTCTTGCGAGAACTGCTCGAAGTCCGCGACGACTTCCACTTACTCGTCATGTCCGCCACCCTGACAGGACTCGTCAAACCCCTACAAAACTACCTCGGCAACTGTCCACACCTGCACTGCGACCCGCGCAGCCACCCCCTGCATATTCACCACATCGATCGCCCCGACGATCGCTACCTGGATCAGCAAATACGCGCGGCGCTCTTGCGTCTGCTCCAGGCCGACAACGACGACCAGGGCGACATCCTGGTCTTTCTGCCCGGCACCGCTGCCATTTCACGCTGCCACCGCCTGCTCGATGAACAACCCTTGCCCGGCCAGCCGGATATCCAGGAACTCTTTGGCGCCCAGAGCGCAAAGGAACAAGACCTCGCCTTGTCCCCCGGCAGCCGACGCCGAATCGTGCTGGCCACCAACCTGGCCGAGACCTCCCTGACCGTACCCGGCGTGACCGCCGTCGTTGACTGCGGCCGAGTCAAGCGCCTGCGTTTCGATCCGCAAAGCGGCATGGACCGCCTGAGTGAAGAACGTGTCAGCCAGGCCAGCGCCGACCAACGTGCGGGTCGGGCCGGTCGGATCGCCCCGGGGCGGGCGGAGCGCCTGTGGCTTGCAAACGAACACGCGGCCTTGGCCCTACAAGAAGAAGCCGAGCTAAAGCGCGTCGACTTAGCGCCGGTTCTGCTCAATCTCTTACAACACCAGGCCTCCGATCCCCGGCGCTTTGCTTTTTTCGAAGCGCCCCCCCTTGAGGCCATGGACAAGGCGCTCGATCTGCTGCGCATGTTGGGGGCTCTGTCGCCAGACGAATTTCGGCTCAGCCCCCTGGGTCAGCGCATGGCCGTCTTGCCCTTACATCCCCGGCTGGGTCGCCTGCTCTGCGACGCCGGGGCGATGGGACTTGGCGAGACCGGCGCGCTTCTTTGCGCCTTGCTCAGCGAGCAAGACATTCGCCGTCGAATCGCCGGCGGACCCTATACGGCCGATCTGGAAAACACCCTGGACCTGTGGCATCGGGGACAGGGCCTGAACCCAGGCGCCGTCCGCCAGGTGCGAGCGGCCGTCCAACAACTGAAACGCAGCCTGCCCGCGGAGCAAAGACAAGACAGCCACGAAGCCACGGCCACAGAAATTCACCGCCTGGTGCTAGCCGCCTATCCGGATCGAGTGGGCAAAAGACAGGCCGAAGGTTCGCGGCAGGCCGTACTGGCCCACGGCCGGGGCGTGGAAATTGACGACGGCGGCGCCCTGGGCTCAAGTGATCTCTTCATCGCCATCCGCGCCGACGCGGGCCGTCGCGGCCAACGCAGTCGCGGACGGGTCTATCTGGCTCTGGCGCTCGAAGCAGAAGATCTATCGGCGGTCTTTCCCGAACTACTCAAGGAATCCAACGAGGCCGTTTTTGACGAAGTCTCTGGCTCCATACTGGGACTGCGCCGACAGCGTTTCGGCGAGCTGCTCCTTGCCGAACAAAGCGGCGGGACCGTCGAGCCGTCCTTGGCGGCGTCGGTCCTGGCGAAGGCCGCGCTCGAGCACTTTGAGCTCGTCTTGCGGCCCGACAAAGCAGGCCATGCCCTCATCACCCGCCTGGCCTTCGCAGGGCTCCATCTGCCCGAACAAAACTGGCCCAAGGTGGACGAAGAAAGCCTGCGCGAACGCCTCGCTTTGCAATGCCATGGTCGCCGCAGCTTAGACGAGCTAAAAAAACTCGACTGGAAAAGCATCCTCTCCGCCGAACTACACGGCCCCCTTCGCCGTCTGCTCGAAAGCCAGGTCCCGGAACGCATTCAGGTGCCCAGCGGCCGAACGCTCGCCATCGAATACGCGGCCGACCCCAAAAACCCACCGGTGCTCCGGGTCAAATTACAAGAAATGTTCGGCGCCAAACAAACACCCAGCATCGCCTCCGGCCGCGTAGCCCTGACCTTGCACTTGCTGGCCCCCAACGGCCGTCCAGCCCAGGTCACCCAGGACCTCGCCAGCTTCTGGCGCGAAGGCTACACCCTGGTCCGCAAAGATCTCCGCGGCCGCTACCCAAAGCACCCCTGGCCCGAAGATCCGACCCAAGCCCAAGCCACGAACAAAACCAAAAAGCGAATGAACTAACGAGCCCGCCATAAGGGCCCGTACTGGGGCAACAGCGCATGGTGAGTCAGAGGAGACAATTAACTGACGGGCCCTAAAGTGCCCGACAAGCCAAGCCCGGATCAGGCGACAACAAATCAGCGGCCGGCTCGATCGCCGCCTTGAGACGACTTTGCAGCAAACCCACCACCCCTTGCAGACGAGCGCATTCTTCACCCTCATCATCACGCTTGCAGGCCTCCACGGCCCGACCCTGCTGTTTGTCGAACTCGCGCTCCAAAAAACGCCGACGCTCCTGGGCCGCTTCCAGACGAGCCGCTACCCTGCGACGTCGCACGACCTCCAGCTTCTTTAAGCAAGCAGGCTCATTCTTGGTCACGCTGACTTCCTGCAGGCGAGCGATGATGCCCGGGCTGGGGGAAGCGCCTTCTTCGCCCAGTTCTTGCCAAAGGCCGAACGCGCCGTCGACACCGGCGGGAATGGGCGGCAGTGAATCCAAGGAACAAGATCGCGCGACTTCACCACGCACGCCCGCAATGGAGGCCAAACGCGCTGCCTGAGCCGTCACCAGGTTGCGACAATGCTTTCGAGCCTCCGTGGACTCGCCCTCCACTTCGATGTCAATCCAGGCCACCAGTTTTTTACCAGAATGCATCACCACCCTGGCCCGCAGCAGCGGTGCACCCGCCACCACGGCCAGAACCGAGGCGTCCGCGGCCCCCGTGTCCAAATTCCCATCCACGGCCACCTTGCCGGCATCCTGGCTCAAAACCAGCTCCCCCGCCCCATGACGCATCAACAAGAAATAGCTCCCCCCAAGCCAAACCACACCCAACAAAAGCGGCAACCACAATTTCCATCGCAACACCATGCCTCAAGCCTCCATCAGTTGACCCTACTAAACCAAGCAGCCGCCGAAAAGTCGATGATTCTGGTTTTAGGCGATTGGGCTGGGATTTATTTCAAGAAACTGAGACAGTTCGAATGCATGAATGACGAAATCAAAATCGAGCGACAGGGCGACGGTCAGATTATCCTGGTCTGCTTTTGCCCGGCGGACGATCCGGACAGACAACTCGCCCTGGGCACGAAGGACCTGCCGGCCATTGGAGAGCCGGGACCGGAGCGGCGGAAAAAAGAGCAGGCCATGGAGCACTGGGGCGACGAGGTGCGCGAGCACATGCTGCGCGATCGCGCGCCCGGCCCCATCACCCGCCTGGAGCTGGACCTCTTGCGCGAACTGGCCCTGCTGGAATGCCGACTGCGCACGCCTCATACACCCCTGAACCGCGGCATCCTGCGCTGGCACGGCTGGCGCGGCAGCTGGCATACGCGCTTCGCCAAGGCCCGACAAATCACCGAAGGCATCTTGGCGCGCGGCGTGGTGGAAGAAGCCGAGGCCCAGCAACTCCAGGTGGTGCGCAACCTCTATCCCTACTACTTGGACGCCCAGGTAGCCCAGGCCAGCCTCTTCGCCAATCACGGCGACTGGGATGAAGCCGCGGCCATCGTGAGCTGGCTTTTGGAAATGCTGCCCGAGTATCGACTGCCCATGGAGCTCGCGGCGGGCGAGGACTTGCGCCAGGCCCTCCAAAAACTGGTGCCGCCCATGCCGCCCGAAGGTTTCGCCAGCCTCAAGGAGCTCGCACCCCCCAGCCCGCCACCCAAAGCCAGCCCGGGTACGGGCCCCTTGCGTCCCGACGAAATTCACCGCCTGCTGCGAACCCGCCTGGACACGGACGAGTGGCTGCGGACCCGGGGACAGCTCTGCATGAACTTACTTTGCGAGGGCCTAAGCGAAGAAGAACTACTGAGCGCCCGCATCGAAACCAATCCCTTCTTGCTCCTGATGCTCCCCAGTG
>JAUVAM010000161.1 GCA_030591745.1 Deltaproteobacteria bacterium | reverse complement strand
TGAAGGGCCAGAACGTAGTCATCGTGGGTGGCGGCAATTCAGCCATCGACCCGGCTCGTTTGGCCAAGCGCATGGGTGCGGCACGAGTCTGTATTCACTATCGCCGAGGGCGGGCTCAGATGCCGGCCCACGACTGGGAAGTGCAAGCCGCCATCGATGAAGGCATCGAGTTGCACGAACTGACCATGCCCACCCGATTCACCGGTGCCGAAGGTCGGCTGACGGGCCTCGAGTGTATCGCCATGGAGCTGGGCGAGCCGGATGAAAGTGGCCGGCGGCGTCCGGTGCCCGTGGCCGGCAGTGAACAAACCCATCCTTTGGACATCGCGGTTTTGGCCATTGGCTTGAACCCCTCCACCCGACCCTTCGCCGATCAACTCAAGTTGAACAAGAACGAGACCATCGGTGCCGATGAGGAGACCTTGCAGACTTCCGTGGCGGGTGTCTACGCCGGCGGCGATGTGGTCAGTGGTCCTTCCATGATCGTCGAGGCCATCGGCCAGGGCAAGCGGGCCGCCTTCCACATCGATCGTTTTCTTGAAGGGCTTTCCGCGTCGGGCGTGGTTTTTGATGAACGGCTTTCCATGGTCGAGCAGCAAGAAGTCCTGCAACGTGAAGGTACCTTGAGTCGGCGCGAGCCCATCGCCCTGCCCGAGGTGCCGATGGCCGAGCGGATGGCTTTGGGCTGTCTGGAGGAAGTCGAACTGACCATGAGTGAAGAGGATGCCCGGGCGAGCGCCAATCGCTGCATGGACTGCGGTGGTTGTTCGGAATGCCATGAGTGCATCGCCGCTTGTCCCGCCGATGCGATCCATTTCGATTTGCGCCGGGAGGACAAAGAACTTGAGGTGGGGTCGGTCATCATGGCCACCGGCTTCGAGTTGTTCAACGCATCCCGCAAGCCTCTTTTGGGTTATGACCGATTCCCCAACGTCATCGACGCCATGCAGATGGATCGGATTCTGTCGCCCACCAGGCCTTACAACGCCGTGGTGCGACCTTCCGACGGCATGGAGCCCGCCAATATTGCTTTTGTTCTTTGTGTCGGCTCCCGGGACGAGTCCGTGGGCAATCGGCTTTGCTCTCAGGTTTGCTGTATGTATTCGGCCAAGCAGTCCCAGTTGCTCATGGGCGCTTTGCCCCTGGCCGACATCACGATTTACTACATCGACATCCGAGCTTTCGGCAAAGGCTACGACGAGTTTTACGAGCAAGCCAAGGGCATGGGTGTTTATTTCACCAAGGGGCGGGTTGCCCGGATCGAAGAGTCGGAGAGCCAGAATCTTACCTTGCACTATGAGGACATCCTGGACGGTGGCGGCATCAAGACCGCCGAGCACGATCTGGTGGTGCTCTCGGTGGGGCTCTTGCCTCAGGTCGAGGTTCTGTCCATGTTCACCAAGCAAAAGCTCGAACACGAATTCGTGCCCTACATCAAAGAAACCGATCTGGATCTGAATCCCGGCAAGACCAGCATCGACGGGGTTTTCGTGGCCGGTGCGGCCTCGGCCCCCAGGGACATTCCCGACACCATCGTGCACGCCGGGGCTGCCGCGGCCCAGGCCGCGGGTTACTTGACCCGCAACAGGAGCCGGTCATGAGCAAGCGAAAAATCGGCGCCTTCATCTGTGGCTGTGGCGGCAACATCTCGGACTATGTGGACGTGGAAAAAGTCGCCGAAGTCATCGGCAAGGATCCCGATGTAGAGGTGGCTTCCACGGCGATGTTCACCTGTTCGGATTCGACGCAGCAAGACATCATCGAGGTCATCAAGGAAAAGGGATTGGACGGCATCGTGGTGGCCTCTTGCTCGCCCAAGTTGCATTTGAATACTTTCCGAGCCATGGCCCAACGAGCTGGGATTAATCAGTACGTTTACAATCAGGTCAACATCCGTGAGCAATGTTCCTGGACCCACACGCATGACAACCCGAGCGCCACGGAAAAAGCCATCAGATTGGTGCGGGCCGGGGTGGCCAAAACCCGGGCCAGTTGGCCCTTAGAGACCATTCGTGTCAAGACCCAGCCCAGGGTGCTCATCGTCGGTGCCGGCCTGGCCGGCATGCGGGCTGCTATTTCCTTGGCGGGTTTTGGTCTGGAAGTTCACCTGGTGGAGCGTGAAGACCATCTGGGAGGTCAGGTGGTGGGTTGGGGGCCCTTGTTCCCCAACGATCGCAGCGGCGATGATCTGATCGCTGGTTTGGCTCAGGACGTGAAGGCCCACAAGGGTATCCACCTGCATCTTTCCGCCAAGGTGGCGGAGAAGAAGGGCAGCGTGGGCGATTTTGAGGTGCGGATCGAGGCCAAGGGCGCTGAGCCCGTGCAGACCCATGTGGGTGCCATCATCGTGGCGACGGGTTATTGCCGCTATAAGCCGGCCCAGGACGAACTGGGTTTTGGCTTGCCCGGCGTGCTCACCTTGGATCAATTCCGAGAGCTTATGGATGGGGCCGATGGAGGCCCCATCGAGTTTGGCGATCGGACCGTGAAAAGTGTCGTCTACGTTTATTGCGTGGGAAGTCGCCAGGGCCCCGGAGGCAAGAACAGCTATTGCTCGCGTTTTTGTTGTTCGGCGACGGTGCATACGGCCACGTTGCTCAGCAAACACAAGGACGCCCCTCGGCAGTTCCACCTTTATCGGGATCTGCGCACTTACGGCAAGCAAGAGCTTATGACGGACGAGGCCTTGCGTGGGGGCAGCATGTTCCTGAAGTTCCCGGACGAGGAGCCGCCGGCCATCAGCATGGAAGGCGACAAGCTCACCGTTGTGGTCAAGGATCAGCTTACCGATAACGAAGAGATCACCATCCATCCGGATTTGGTGGTGCTGGTCACCGGCATGGAAGCCCGTGAGAACGCCGAGCTGGTCAACGTCTTGAAGTTGCCTGTGGGCATGGATGGATTTTTCAATGAGGTCCACCCCAAGCTTCGTCCGGTGGAGACGGTGATGGATGGCCTGCTCATCGCCGGCACCTCCCAGGGCCCGAAAAATATTCCCGAGAGCGTCAGTTCGGCCATGGCGTCGGCCGCCAAGGCAGGGGCCTTGTTGCTCAGTGGGCAACTGGACCTGGAGCCTTTCGTGGCCGTGGTGGATACGGAAACCTGCACCTGGTGCGGCCAATGCGCCAAGGACTGCCCCTATCAGGCCATCGAAGAGGTTCAAAAAGACGGCCGTGCAGTCGCCCAAGTCAACACGACCCTCTGTAAGGGGTGTGGAGCCTGCGTCCCGGGCTGCGCCAGTCAATCCATTGCGGTGGAGGGCAGCACCCATCTCCAGGTGATGGGCATGATCGACGCCTTGGTTCAGGAGGTGGAGTCATGATCAAGGAAAAAATGCGCAACCTGGCGGAGGTGCTCAGGGACGAAATGGTGATGAGGGACAAGATATTGCTTCTTCTTGCCGACGGTCCCAAGACCATTCCTGAGCTGGTGGAGTCTTTGAAGATGCCCAGTTGGGAGGTCACCACCTGGGTGATGGCGATGCGCCGTTACGGTCATCTCAAGGAGATGCCCAAGGGGCGGGCGGATGACTACTATCAATATGCCAAGGTGGAGCCAGAGCCGGGTGAGGAGATCTCATGAGTACCGTCAACCTTGAGTTCATCGAATCGGTGGACAAATCCTTCAACGCCACGGCTTGCATGAATTGCGGTACATGCACGGCTCTGTGTCCGGTCGAGGTGGGTCCCTTGCCTCGCAAGTTGTTTCGTCACGTCATGCTGGGTTTGGAAAACAAGGTGTTGGACGATGTGGATACGATTTTTTCCTGCCTCTTGTGCAAGATGTGTGAGGTCAATTGCCCGGCTGAAGTCCCCATCGCCGAGAACTTGAGATTGTTGCGCAAGATCATCAATCTTCGTGTTCACAAGTTGGGGAGGTGAGCGACATGGGCATCCCCAAAAAAGCGGTCTTGGGCATTTTGGTCGATAACCTTCGCAAGCGAAAGAGCGTCTTGCCCTTATCCAAGAAAGTGGCCACCGCCTGGGCCCAGGGTCTGGACTTGCCCCGGGGCGGTGAGACGATCATCTACACGGGTCAAATGTATCAACTCATCCCGGCCATCTCGTCGATGGCGGCCAAGATGGCCGTGTTCGAGAATTCCTGGATTACCAAGTTCATGGGCATCGGCCGGGTGATGAACAAGGTGATCAACTTGTCCTTTTTTATGGCCCACAGGGACAAGAAGATGCAGGCCGCGTATGATCAGACCCTGAACTCCATTGCGAAGTTGCTGAAGTCGACGGGCTTGGAGTTCGGGTATCTTTTCGAAGAAGAGCTTTACTCTGGTGCTTTGGTGTTTGACCAGGGCGTGGACAAGGTCCTCAAGGAGCATGCAGAGCGGGTGCAGGCCCTGCTTGCCGAGCATGGCGTCAAGAAGGTCATCACCGTAGACCCCCACACCACGCAGATGTTGCGCCATGTTTATCCGGAGGTGCTGGACGGCTTCGATGTTGAGGTGAAAAGTTACCTCGAGGTCTTGGCCGAGCGCATGCCCAAGGCTTTCAAGAAGCTGGAAGGCAAGGTGGTGTTCCATGATTCCTGCGTCTATGCACGCTATGAAGACGTGATGGAGCAGCCACGCAAGTTGCTTGCCGAAACGGGCCTCGAAGTGCTTGAACCCGAATTGACCGGCAAATCCACCCATTGTTGCGGCGGACCCATCGAGACCCTCTTTCCGGCCCAGGCCCACAAACTGGCCAGCAACCGGGTGAAACAACTGGCCGAGGTGGGAGACAAGTCGGTCGCCATGTGCCCCATCTGCCTGGTCAATCTTCAGGGCGCTCGAGGAGAAGACGGACCCGAGTGCCGGGATATCGCAGACATTCTGGCGGAGTCGTTTTTGGAAGCAGAAAACAACCAACCCAATGATGAGTGAGACAAGATCGAAAAACAAGACAAGCTGGTTATCATCGCGACTCATGGTGGAGAAGATCCCGAACGCGCTTCTTTGCCCTTCGTTGCCGGCAACGCCGCTTTGGTCATGGAAACAGAAGTGGTGGTGATCCTGCAGGGCACAGGCGTGGTGCTGGCCCAAAAGGGCGTCTATGAGCACATCTTCGCGGCCGGATTTGATCCCTTGAAGAAGTTGGTCGACAACTTCATTGAATTGGGTGGCCAGATCTGGGTCTGCACGCCCTGCATCAACGAGCGCAAGATCACAACGGACATGTTGGTCGGCAATACCAAGCCAGTAACAGCCGGCGCAGTAGTAAACGCCACCATGGAAGCTGCTGCTACGCTGTGTTATTAGGGGCCCTAACCCATTTTATCTACGCAACTCAGTAGGGCCCTTTATGCTGCGCCGCTTTTTGGCGGCGCAGTGTTAGGGCCCCTAATCCGTTGAATCCCCCCAGAACTCCGGTTATCCTGACCCTTCTACTCAGGAGATACCCATGCCCAAACGAGCCTGTTTCTTCGGCCTATTTTTCTCACTCCTCTTCCTGCTAAGCTGCGCCACCCCCCCCAAAGGCCCCGCCCCTTTACCAGGCGAAGAACTACTCATCTGCCTCGGGCGCACCTGCCCCTCCACTACCGTGCTGAAGAAGGCGCAAACTCGCATCAGCACAGCCGAGATCGCCTTAGGCCGTTCGAGTGGTCCTGCTTTGGCTTTTGAATCCCTGTCCGAGGCGGCCGGCCTTGACGATGCCTGGAAGCAGGGCGTGGAGCGCGGTGCCGCGGTGATCCTCTTGGCCGAAGCCAAAGGGAACTGGCAGGTCCAAGCCATCACGCCCACCCTCAAATCCCTCTTGGGCGGCGTCATCGAGCCCTTCGATACCGGTAGCCTGGAATCCGATTTGGCTGTGGCCGTTCTTGCGACCAGGGCGGATCGCGCCTTGCTGCGGGGCGACACTGAGGGCGCTCGTCTCCTGAGCCTGGCGGCGCTTTCGGCGGCCAAGAGACCCCCTGTTTGCGCTGGGGCGGGGGCCTTGCGTTACCTGGTTTGGCATACGGGGGAGAGCGATGAAGAGACATCCGAGGAGGCGGTTGCCTGTTTGGATGCTTGCAGACAGGCGCAGGTGAAAAAGACCGCGGAGCGTCAGGCGCAGGTTTTTTTGTCCACGCTCAGCGAGGTACTTCAGGCTCGGGCGGGTGAATGGAAAGAAGAAGAAATGCCCGATGACTGGCAGGGTGAGCAGGCTCGCGCCCGGGTGCTGAAGGACATGCGGGGCAGGGTGGCCTCTTTGACGGGTCCCCGGCGTGAACTTGTTGAGGCTTTGCTGAACGAAATGGAGGCCACGTTCTTGGTGCCGGACGACCCCTGCGATGAGGCAACCCCTGTTCGCAAGACCGAGATGTTGAAGGGTGCCGCCGAGACCCTGGTGCGTCTGGGGCGGCGGGATTTGAGCTCAGGCCATTTGGGACCGTGGGTGGACGAAGCGGGTCGGTTGGACCCTGAATATCTTCGGCGCTTTCAGGCCGACATGGACAGGCCCGAACACGCTTGGCTCAGACAGGATCACCTGGCCAGCCTCTTGCTCGCCCTGGCCGTCACGCGAAGCGACCCTGCCATGGCTTCGCCTTTTTGCAAGGAGTACCTGGTCGGGCTGATGCGAATGGCGAAGCAGGACACTTGGCCCGGTGCTTTCGACCGCAATCTGGCTCGTCTGTCCGGTGGCTTTACCGCGGCCGGCGGCATTTGTACGGATCGCAGCCCACTTCAGAACCTTCTGGAGGGGATGTTGGCCGAGGCCGCCAAGGATGAGCGGGGACGCATCGCGGTGATTGAGGTCTTGACGGGCATGAGTTTCGAACTCTTTGGTGCCATGTTCTCAGGCCAACAGGCCAAGCTGCAGGCCACCTTACTGGCGCTGCGGGACGCTTTGAAGAAACAGCTAAAAAGTCTGGGGTCGAGCCCGGATGAGTTGAGCTTCGGCGCGGTGCTCAAGGTGCTTTTGTCGACTGAGCCCTTTCTCGTGGGTGACATGCCCAAGGCTCTGGACATGTTGCATCAGGCCGAGGCCGAGCTTGCGGGGCTTGCTTTTCCACCCAAGGCCGATGCCCCTGTCTTGGCCAGGGTCGCGCCGGCCATTCATTTGGGCGTGATCTACCTGGTGGTTGCTGTCGAAAAGCTGGTGGGGGATTCCGACAAGGCCATGGTCTTGCTGGCCAAGGCTTCTTCTTTGACGCAGCGAAACCTGCCTGTGGCGTTGGCGGCCTTGGATGCCGAGGCCCATGCGCCGGCGGCGGTGGAATTCTTGGCGGGTGTAGACGCCATGGTGGGCCTGATTTTCGACTCGGACGCCGCTGAGGACAAGGCGAAGCTTGCGATGGCGAGCAAGGCCATGGACCGCGCACAGCATGTCATGCCCAAGCAGGGTGACTGGTGGGACGCGGGGCTGGGTATCGCGGGTGTCGTCCTCTGCGATCTCTATGCGCTTTTCCAGGGAGAGGCCCTCGGCAGCCAGGCCAAGGCCAAACTGATGGAGCAGGCTCGCGAGGATTTGAAGGAGACCGTCGAAGGAGCGCTGGCTCGCTTTGCGCCGGGTGAGCGCGATTGGGATTCGGTGCTCTTGCTTCCCGCTATGCACCGAGTCATGGAGTTCTCTCTTGGGCAAGAGTCAGAAGAGATCGACTGGG
>JAUVAM010000418.1 GCA_030591745.1 Deltaproteobacteria bacterium | reverse complement strand
GCTACTTCAGCTACTTCAGCTACTTCGGCTACTTCAGCTACTTCAGCTACCTCAGCTACTTCAGCTACTTCGGCAACCTCAGCAACATGCTCCACCTGGGAAACAACCGCTGACTCATCTTGTTGCGCCACGTCAGGGAGCACCGATATACCCGGTGCCGTCTCTACATCGTCATCAACCGATCCGATGGCGGCTTCATCCAGTGTGGCACCCAGTGCATCAGACGACACGCTTGCAGGCGGACTCTCATCCAGCTCCAAAGACGAGATCGCGCCTTCTTCCTCCGACTCCGAGAAGTCAAAAGTCAATTCACCCACCCTGCCCGTTTCCGCCTCGTCCATTGCCCCGGCAGCCGCCAGTTCCTCAGGAGTCGCAGGCGCCGGGAAAGAATCCAAGGGGGCCGCCTCTGCGGATTCTCCCAGATCGGGCACACCCGACGGATCCAACACGTGGTCCTGGTCGAAGGACGGGAACTCGCCCCCTTCACCCTCTTCGATATCCAGCTCCTCCAGCTCCATCTCTTCTATCTCTAAGCCACCCACATCTTCCGGCTCGAAATCCGGTCCCTCAAAAGATGAGGAGGGTGCCGAAGCAGAAAGCGAATCCAGCTCGGCGAAAGGATCTGCTGCTGGTGCGGGTACCGGATCCGCCGCCATGGGCACCGAGAGCGGAACGATGGCGGGCTCAGTCGTCGCGAGGGCCAGATCGTCCAACTCGGAAAAAGGATCAGCCACCGACATCGGGGCCTCAGGCGGTAAATTCGGATTGCCGGGTGCAGGTGCAGCGTCTACGGACGCAGGGAGGGGGTCGATAGCGCGCTCGGTCGTGGCGAGGGCCAGATCATCCAGCTCGGAAAAAGGGTCAGCCACTGACACCGGGGCCTCATGAGGTGGCTCTTGACTGCCGGGCACTGACGCGCCAAGCGAATTGACGGCCAGATCATCCAGCTCAGAAAAGGGATCTGCCACGGCCGGGGGCTGCGCTTGCACGGGAGTCCCCGCCACAACAGGCTCAGGCGTTGCGGCAATGGCGTCCAGTTCCGCAAATGGATCGTCAAGAACGGGTCCCGAAGCGGCCTGGACCGGGCCCTGCTGAACGGCCACGGGCGGCTCCAAAGTCCCCTGCACCAGCTGCATCTCATTCGCGTCGACGTCTAGCCGACCCAAGTCTTCGCTGCTGAGATCCACATCCTGATCTACAGGCGCGCCCGCGTAATGCAGGTCGAGGGCGGCCTGAATGGCGAGCTCTCCAGCCAGCACAGCCTTAATCCGTCTGCCTGTCTCGACGCTCAGTTCCTCTACGGCCTCAAAATCCGTCGGATCGGCCATGGCCACGATCAGCATCTCGGGGCCCTGGGCCGTAGCCGGCTCCAAACTGACCGGTACAAGATGGTATTTCTCGGCCATGGCGAATGGCACCAGCTTGATCAGGTAATCGGGAAAGGTCCGTCCGGCCACGTTGACAACCGGAATCCTGGTTTGTTCGTGGACTGCCTTGACCAGTGCCTCTTCGGTCAGGAAGCGATGCTCCACAAGAACCTTACCCAGTCGTCCGCCCCACTTCTCCTGAAAACCGAGCGCGGACTTGAGCTGGAATTCATCGATGGCACCTGCTTCCACCAAAATTTGCCCGAGTTTTATCTTCATCTTTGGGTCTCCCGGATGGGACCTCGGCCGCAATCAGCGGTCCATCGCCTCACGATACTCCTGGCGCGTGATGTGATTTTTCTGGATTAGAAGCTCGACTACGGCCTTCAATACGCGAACTTCTTTCTGTTGTATCGCCTCAAAGCGATTCAATTGCTCAGCGAACTCCGAGGACGTCATACCGGCCACTGTTTGCGGTGCTACAGCCGGGACGGCTACTGGAGGAGCTGCCACAGGCGCTGGTGCAGGCGCTGGTGCTGGTGCAGCTGCTGCGCTCCGTGCCGCCTCGGCCCTGAGATCATCAATCTTACTCACCCTTGTAGAACCCTGAGAATTCAAAAGCTTGAAATCCCCTTCGCCACCATCATCCAAATCCGGTGCCGACATCACATCTTCGCTGTAATAGTGCTCACGGATGGCGGAAGCCAAGGCCCGAGGCCCAGCCAAAGCCGGAACCACACGGCAGCCCGTTTGGAAGGCAATGTCATCAATCAATGCCATGTTGTACGGATCGGAGACGGCCACCAAAAGTTGATTCTTGCCCACATCCAGGGCAACCGGCAGGACCTGATTGCTGTCTGCGAAATCCACCGGTATCTTGGCCAGTGCTTGGCGCGGAATGGTCAAACCCTTGAAATCAATCCGTGGCATGTCCAGTTGACGGCTCAAAGCTTTGACCAACAAGTCTTCGTCGATGATCTTTTTTTCAACCAGGATGGTGCCGAGTTTCCCGCCCCATTTCTTTTGTGCGACCAGGGCCTGTTGCAGCTGCTCTTCTGTAATGACCCCTGCCCGTAGCAGCAGCTCACCAAGTCGGATGCGTCCTGAATCTGCGCTCATGGCCTTGATCACCCACGGTGTTGCGGGTCAGAATTCTTCATTCAGAGGCTAGCAAAGGGGATGCCTAGAGGCAAGAAAATCACTCGAATTGTCACTGGGTTTTGAAGCTCTTTTCCAGTCGTTTCAAAGTCCGGCTTAGCTGACGCAAGGCCGTAGAGCGGGAGACGAAGGCCACACCCATCCCCTTGCCAGCCTGAAGCACATCCACCCAGGCCACCTCGGCCTCCAATGTCAACTCAGGCCCTTCGGGCCCCTGAAGATACAAACGAAGAGGAAAACGAGCCCCCACCTCCATCAGGGGTCCCTTGCATCGAAGGAAAGCACCACCCCGACTCAGGTCCCGGGTGAAAGAATCGAATTCACCCTTCGCAGTGCTGTAGCGAGCCGAGACAAGCAAAGGAAGACGTTCGTGCTCTCGTCGCTCCCGAATCTGTTCAGAAAGGTCAAAGAAACGCGCGATGCCATCGAGTCGATCAGCATCCATCTCAGACAAGGTCACAAATAAACCGGCAGGCAAACTAACCCCGCCGGACTTGGCTCTTCGCCGGGTCACCGTGCCCAAAAAGGGAATCCGCTGGGGACGACCCTCAATCCCAAGCCGAAGCTGGACCTTATGCCCAACCGTCACCGCTCGCATCGTCCGAATAAAGACACCCCGATCCTCGCCCTTGCCCAAGAAAGCGTTTCGAAATGCCTTTACGGACGGAAATGTTACGCTGAACACTTCTGACTTTTCACCAAGGTCCATACTTCGCTCCCACCATGCGGCCCACATCAATCGGTGAATCAACCATACACCCAGACCCAAGAAGACAGCAAGGCCTCGAAATGCTATGCTCGCTCCCATCTCAAAAAATGACATCATGCCGAGGTGCACCATGAAACGCTGGCCTTCTCTCCTTGAAGAACCCACCTCGTGTGGTCGAATCCGCGAGCAGGTGGAGGATTTCTTGGTCCAGGAAATCCCTGCCTATGATCCCTGCGGTGAAGGCAAGCATCTTTTTATCGAAGTGGAGAAGACTGGGCTCACAAGCGATCAAGTGGTGGCGGCCTTAGCCGCCCAACTCAATATTTCAGAGCGCGACATCGGCATGGCCGGCATCAAGGATCGCTGGGCCGTCACCCGCCAGTGGTTCTCCCTGCCCGCTCAGGCGGAAAACGGGTTGGACAAATTCCAACTTGAGGGTGTCCGCATCCTGAGCAGAAAAGCCCATGGCAACAAGTTGAAAACTGGGCACCTGAATGGCAACACATTCCAGATTCGCGTTCGTGGCCTTGACCCCGACAGCCGGAAAGACATTGAAGACCGATCGGCAAAAATCTTGCGCCTGGGGGTCCCGAACTATTTCGGTGTACAACGATTCGGCAACCGAGGGGACAACGAGGACATGGGAAAACTCATCCTCGACGGCCGCGGGCCCAGGCTATCCAGACGCCGGCTCCGCCTGGTCCTGAACGCCGTACAGTCCGCCTTGTTCAACGACGTCTTGGCCCAGCGCATCCGGGGACAATCCTTCAACCTGGCCCTGGCCGGCGACTTGATGATCAAGACCGAGTCGGGAGGCCGATTCGTCTGCGAAGATCCCTCCATCGACCAGGCCCGCATGGATGCCCATGAAATCCATCCCAGCGGCCCGATGTTCGGCCCCCGCATGCGACGGCCCGAAGGCCTGGTGGACGAACAGGAGCAATCTATCCTGGAGGCCTCCGGATTAAACGATGCATCTTGGCGCCGATTTGCCAAGCTGACCCAGGGCACCCGCCGAGCCCTGCGCATCGGCCTGGGCCGCCTGGACACGGAGTGGACTGAAGGGGACTTAATCCTGCGCTTTGATCTGCCCCCGGGGTCCTACGCCACGGTGGTGCTACAGGAACTTCTGGTTCTGGAAGAGCCCACAAAATCCGCCCCACCAAATTGACGCAGAGGCAGCAGGCCTATTCGCAGAAAGGCTCGTTGGCCAGCACGCTATTGTACAAGGTCCAATGAGGCACCTCGAAACGAGGGATGGTGCCGTTCTCGCG
>JAUVAM010000287.1 GCA_030591745.1 Deltaproteobacteria bacterium | reverse complement strand
CGCTGATCTGCACCACGGCGCTTAAGGGCCTGCCAGTGGGATCGGCGGTGACCACAAAAATCTGGTTGGGCAGGCCGGGCACCAATTCGCCGCTTTCGGGCACCAAAGATACCTTCAAGGGCTCGGCGGCGACCACGCTGACCACGCTTGCTTTCTCGACGTGCTCGGCCAAATCCGTGACCTCCAGGTCAAACTGAAGATAGGCATCGCCCTGCAAGAGATCGATGCCGGCAAAGACCGTGGGCAACTGGTAGCTGAAAGAAAAGAAGCCCTCATCGTCGGTTTGGCCCACGACCTCGCCGATCTGGTTCAGACCGACGTCAAAGGTCAAGACCTTGACCCGCACTTCGGCATTGGCCACGGGCTTGCCGAAGAAATAAGCGGCCTGTACTTGTCCCGCCACCCGCTGACCGGGCAGGTAGTAGCCCCTGTCTGGAGAGAAGCTCACGCCGAACTTGGGCAGGGCGTAGCGTTTGACCTCCACGGTCTTGATGGCCTCGGTGGTGCCCACGCGGCACATGATCTCAAAGGGCCCCATGTTGACTTCGCCGGCCAACTTGAAGTCGACCGAGGCGATGCCGAAGGCGTTGGTCAGACCCTGTTCCTTGAAAACCTTGTTGCCCTTGCCGTCGCGTACCTCAAACACAAAGGCCTCATCGGCCACGGGCCGCAAGGCGGGGCGTCTAAGAGACAGAGACCGCAGATGCATGGTCTGGCCCGGCTGGTAGATCGGCTTGTCGGTGGTCAGAAGGATTTTCTCCTCCCGCATGATCTCCACCACCCCGCTCAGGGTCTCCACTTCGCCCTGGGGTGGTTGGATGGTCACGACCATCTGGCCCTGACCCACCAGGTCGGCAGGGGATTGCAAATAGATCTCGGCCGTGCCCTTTTCGTTGGTGCGTCCCTGTCCTAATGGCACCGTCGTGTCTTCGAGTTGCAACTCAACGACCACGTTCACATCGGATCGGGCCTCTCCACTTGTGGGATTGCGGGTCATAACCCGCAAAAAGCTGCCCGCTCCTTCATAGAGGCGGGAAGGGGCCAAGACTTGGGTCTCCAGTTTTTCAGCGGCCGCGTATACCGAGCGGGAACCGAAAAGCGCGTGGTTTTCCCATTCGACCCGATAATCCACTAAGTAGCGCGCCAGGTCTTCCAGACCTAAGCCACCCTCGATGCCCTCAAAGTTCAAGGCGAAAGAGCGTTCGGACTCGTTTAATATAAAGGTCCGGACCTGCCGATCGATCTGCCGGCCATCCAAATCCCGGACTTCAGCCTCCAAAACCCCCTGGAACACCTTGTCTTCCGTACGTTCCAAGACAATCTGGAAATCCAAACGACTGCCATCCGGCAAGGCCTGCATGCGCGCCTCATCGATGCGCAGACCGGCAAGCTCCGTGACCTCAATGGCGCTTGTCTCCTCTTCGCCGAAACAACCCGCGAAGGACACAGCCAAAACCAACAAAATCACACCGCTCATCGGCAAAAATCCGACCCTTTTCATCCTCTTCATAGCCTGCCTCCCGCGGAGTCGCCATGTCGACCCCATGTCTGACCATTGCAGGACAAACTCCTGCAGGGCTATGATTCAAGCAACCCCCGTGCCAAACAGAGGCCACCTGTGATCCCGGTCACATAGGAGAGATCGAAGCCGAAGAGTCCATCAAAAATCCGCGCAAAGGCTTCGTAGGTATCAGTTTTTCGTTAAGGAGGGACGCCGGTTTATTGGCTCTTTTCGGTGCCGGCTCGTTCCACCACCTCGCCAGGCAAACACAGCAGGTAGGGCGTGACCTGGAAGACATGCTGTATGGGCTTGATCAGCAAAGGTTGGTTGATGGCGGCCGTGGTACCCATGCCGCTCATGCCTCCCAAGACAAAGATGAGGGTTGCAAATATGTTCATGTCCGAGTCTCCTCCCCTCAGCTGGCCTGGACAGCCTTGCTTTTGGGTAGATCCAGCTTACTCTGGAGCTTTTTTCCGACTAAGGAAGCTTCCCGTTCAGTCGCTCTTCCCAGGAATACTCTTTGTTCGTGACCGAGTTTTCCATGCGCCCGATGCGGCGATTGATCCGGTCATATTGAAGCTTGATGCGCGCCAAGGCCAGGTGCCGGTCCCGGGCATAGGAGTTGTAAAACTCCTCCTCGCTGTCCGTGCTGACAGGCAAGAGGGGCTCCAATTTCATTAGATAGGCCGCCACCAGATAGATGGCCACGCCGGGCCAAAAGCCGGTCACGATGACGCCGATTAAGGTCACGATGCGAAAGACCTTGACCGAAAACCCAAAATGCTCGGCCAGCCCTCGGCAAACACCCATCACCAAGCCACTACGCGAGCGGTATGGCCCGCGACGATTCGCTTTGCGTTCTTCATTGCTCATGCGAAACACTCCTTTCCCTCTCCCGATCGAACAACAAGGTTTCCAAGGATTCCACCCTGCGCTCCATGCCCGAAAGCCCCATGTAAATTTCCTGGATCATGCGGGCCTCCTCTTCATTGTTCTTCCTGGAGCGTTTGGTATCGCCCTTGATAATCTTGATGGCACCCAGGATGATGCCGCCGATAAGTGCCAGCAAAACAACCGGCGTCATAAAGGCCAAGATCCAAAACAAATCTGAGGCTTGCTCGTATGGCATGGAGTGTTCTCCCATGGGGACTGGTACCAAGAGCTTAGCCCAGTCCCATCCATCAACTCAAATCAATCGGCTTCTTTTGCCCCGTCCTTGCCTTCGCGCATCGCGGCCATTTCCCGCTCAATGTCGTCTTCCACCTGCATGGCCTCGAAGCGATCTTCTAAGCTGTCCTTGCGATGCATGTTGACAAGATCCGCCTCGGCCTCGGAGCGATCGATGCGCCGCTCGAACTGCTCGAATCGCAGGACGGCGTCGTGGGAGGCGGCCTTCCGAATCTGGCTGTGGACTTTCTTCTTGTCCTGAGCCCGGATCGCCCGCTTCACCAAAATCCGGTGTTTTTCCTGGGCCTCGACCAGCTTGGCCTCTAAGAGCCCCAAATCCTCATGGTACTGAGCGATGAGCGCGTCCATGTCCGAAAGCTCCTGCTCCAAGCCTTCGGCCTGCCTGGAAAAACGTCGCTTTTCAAGGAGCGCCTCCCGGGCCAGGTCTTCACGGTCTTTGTCCATGGCCAACTGAGCCTTGTCGGCCCAGTCCGAGGCCCGGTCTTGACAGGCGTTCAGAGCTCGCCGCGTGTTCTTGGCATCGGCCATGATACCGGCCGCCGAGGCCTTGACCTCCACCAAGGTGTCCTCCATCTCCATAATCATCAACTTGATGAGTTTTTCCGGATCTTCCGCTTTTTCCAGCATGGAGTTCAGATTTGAATTTACGATGTCACGCACTCGACTGAAAATACCCATGACCGCCTCCATTGGTTGATTACCAGCACTCGGCTTCTGTCCTGCTCTTAGAGCATCATCCGGGCCAAGAAGCTCCAAACTCGCCAAGTCACCGAAAAACCAAGGTTCATCCCAAGATCACCGACCGGACCACGTGGTCAAATCAACTTCATGCTGGTATTTTTCGCCACATCATGGCATTATCAGCCCATGAGAACCGACACAAACGAAGCCCTGGGCCAAAGCGAAGCTTTCTTGGCTTTTCAGCAGCAGCTCTCTCGCGTGGCCAAAATCAACCGACCGGTGCTCCTGCAAGGCGAACGGGGTACGGGCAAGGAACTGGCCGCCCGGCGCATTCATTTCCTGTCTCAGCGATGGAACGAACCCCTGGTGACCATGAACTGCGCGGCCATCACCCAAAGCCTGCTCACCTCGGAACTCTTCGGTGCCGAAGCAGGTGCCTACACCGGAGCCGAGCGACGTCGCGCAGGTCGCTTCGAGGCCGCCCATCGTGGCACCCTGTTTTTGGACGAACTGGGGCACCTGCCCATGGAGGCCCAGGAAAAGGTACTCCGGGCGGTGGAGTACGGCACCTTCGAGCGAGTGGGCTCCACCCAGCCCGTGGAAGTGGACGTACGCCTCGTCGGCGCAACCCATGCCGACTTGCGAGCCATGGCCGAGGCAGGTCTGTTCAAACGGGATCTCTTGGATCGCCTGAGCTTCGAGGTGCTCTCACTCCCTCCTTTGAGAGAGCGGCGGGAGGACATCATGCTCTTGGCCCGGCACTTTGCAAGCCGTATGGCCCGGGAGTTGGGCAAAGACGGCCTCTGCCGATTTTCGGAGCAAGCAGAGCAAAGCTTGCTCGACTACCCTTGGCCCGGCAACATCCGCGAGTTGAAAAACGTGGTGGAGCGGGCCCTGTACCGAGCCGAGGTCACGGAAATCGACGAGATCGTCTTTGACCCCTTCCCCGAATCGACAGGCCAGGCCCGGGAGGAAATGGCGAAAGTTCAAACAGCTTGCCCCACATTGCCCTGTAAGCTGCAAGAAGAAATCCGCGAATTGGAGCGCTCCCGTCTGGCGCAGGCGCTACGCCAGGCCCGCCACCAGCAAAAACAAGCCGCGGCATTATTGGGCCTAAGCTATCACCAGTTCCGAGGTCTATACCGAAAGCACAAAGAGGTCTTGGAGAATCGACAAGAAAACTGATTACTGCTGAACGCCAAAATACCCCTGCCGATAGTAGCCATCCAGCAGTTCGTCCTTTTCAACGAAACGATCGAAAAGCCACTGACTCAGATCCGCTTCATCCGTCGGCATCTCGCCGATGGGATAACGGCGCACGTGGACATGCGCCAGGGGAGCGTGACCCTGGACGAACTGCCAGAGCGTGGGCAGACCATCGGGATAGCCGATGGTGACATCGTAAACCGCGTCCACGTAGTCCCGCAAACCCGCCATGGAGGCCACGAATCCCTTGGTCCGCGGCAACAAGACATGCTGGGTTTCTTGATGCCCCTTCTCTCGTGCATAGGCCTGTGAGCGCTCGATCTTCTCCGGTGTGCCGCGGGTGCCCTCAACAAAGCTGATGAGCCAAACCGGAATGTTGTCACGCAAAATGCCCGCGAAGGTCTGCTCGATGGACGCCCGATCCTCGTTCCAGTTGCGCTTGACGAAAAAATGGCCGATAAAAAACATGCCCCAGCCAACCCCCGGCACATACTTCAAGATATCCTTAACAAAAAACCTCATGTCGCCCAGACGCCCCTTGCCCTTGGCGAAATCCATGAGCAAAGTGATGTCGGTCATCTGCTGGTGGTTGCAGACCAAGATCACGTTCTCTCCGTGCGGAATTTCGTCACCACTGTACTTGATCTCCACGCCATTCAATTTCTCGCTCACGGACACACACCAGCTCCACCAGGTGTCCCCGGCCCAGCGATTGACCGCCCGAAAGGCCTGCCTGTTGAAGGGAACCAGACCCACCGAAAGCATTTGGATGAAATTCATGCCCATCAAGCTAGCACCCAAAGCAGTCGATACCGGCACAGCCTTGGCCAGAGCCTTGGCGCGAACCAAGGGATCAGATGGATTCTTAAGCGGGTCTTGAGGCATTTTGCTCCCCTATCGGTTCATGATCTCAAACATATGGGCAAAGCCTAACAAACTCATGACCCCCGCGCAAAGAAGCTTTCGCCCCGGTGCGCCGCCCACAACAGATGCGACCACCGGATGCCAAGCATCATGGGTTTATCCGCCAACCGGCGTCCACCCCGGAAGAACCTCATCGCCTGTCGGCTCGAGAACCTTGCGGGGCTCTTATTTGCGGCCGGAACGTGCCGGCAGAAACCGCCGGCACAACCCGGCCTTATGGCACCCTCTTGTGGAATCTTTGGTTATGTGCAGCTGCACATAACCAAAGTTATCCGCAGCCCTTTGTTATGTGGAGT
>JAUVAM010000501.1 GCA_030591745.1 Deltaproteobacteria bacterium | reverse complement strand
GCGGGACAACTTGATTTGGCCAAGGGGGCCTATGCCACCCAGTTTATCACCGGCGGAATCTTCGCGGCCCTGTGGATCTATAGCGCCATCGACGCCAACATCTATTACAGCCCCGAAGTGGTTCATCCTTTCAAGCGCGTACGAGAAGAAGTGGAGCAGCCCAAGGCGACGAGCGAACCCATAATCACCCCGGTGGTTCTGCCTGGTGGTGCCGGGTTGCGCTTCACCTTGGGATTTGACTAATCGATTGTTTTTGGAGGACATAGAAATGCCGACACTGCAGTTTATCGCCAAAGACGCAAAACGCCCCACCCGGGTCAACCTCTTCAAGCGCATCACTACCTTAGGGGCTGCCCGCGAATGCGACGTGTCCATCCAAGGTCAAGACTTGGCCGAGACCCACGCCAACATCCACTTCGACGGCAAAAAATTCACCATCTCCGGCATGGACAAAAACACGGCCGTGCTGGTCAACGCCAAGAAGATCAAGAATCACAGCCTGGCCCACAAGGACAAAATCCGCCTGGGAAACGCCGAACTGACGTTTTCGATTTACGATGAACCGATGGGCGAAGACGACGACCTGGAATCAGCCCGCATGGAGGCCTATCGCAAGATGGTCGAGTTCTCCTCTCGCCTGGCAAGCCGAGCCAGCTTGACGGAACTCCTGGCCGCCCTACTTGACAGCGTCATCGAGCTCACCCGCGCCGACAAGGGCATGCTCATCTTGCTGGAAGGCAACAGCCTGCAGGTCAAAGCCGCCCGGAACCTGAAGCGAGAGCATATCGAAGACGCGGTCCGGCAAGTCTCCGACAGCATCGTGGCCAAGGTGGTGCATAGCAAACAAGCGCTGATCGTCTCCGACGCGCTCAATGACGAAGACTTCAAGAACTCGGCCTCGGTGGTTAACTTAAAGCTCTGCTCGGTCATGGCCGCACCCCTGATGGAAAAGGGCAGCCTCTTCGGCATCCTGTACGTCGGCAATGACAACGTGGTCAACCTCTTCGAGGACAGCTCTTTGGAGGTGCTGACGGTCTTCGCCTCGCAGGCGTCCTTGTTGGTCCAAAACGCTCTGCTGGTCGACGAATTGCGCTTGGACAACCGAGAGCTGAACGAACGCTTGGAGCGCATGCGCTTCGGCGACATCATCGGGGCCTGCTCGCTCATGAAAGAGATCTACGCCAAGATCGAAAAAGTGGCACCGACCGACATCTCCGTGCTCATCTCCGGCGAGACCGGCACCGGCAAAGAACTGGTGGCCCGGCGTATCCACGAGCTGAGCCCACGGGCGAAAGGCCCTTTCGTCACCATCAACTGCGGCGCCATCCCGGAAAACCTCTTGGAGAGCGAACTTTTCGGCCACGTCAAGGGGGCCTTCACCGGCGCGGTGGCCACCCGGCAGGGTCGATTTCAGGCCGCCAACGGCGGCACCCTGTTCCTCGATGAAATTGGCGAGTTGCCCTTAAGCCTGCAGGTCAAACTTTTGAGGGCCTTGCAGGAACACACGGTGACCAAGGTGGGTGATACCAAAGTCGAGACGGTGGACATCCGGGTGGTCAGCGCCACCAACCGAAACCTCGAAACTGAGATCAAGGAAAACCGATTCCGGGAGGATCTCTATTACCGGATCAACGTGGTCAACCTGCACCTGCCCCCACTCCGAGAGAGAGAAGAAGACGTCTTGGCCATCGCCAAATATCTGCTGGCCAAGTTCACAGAGGAGTTTGGTTCCAAGGCCAAGGGATTCACACCCTCGGCCGCCATGGGCATGCGCAAATTCGGCTGGCCAGGCAACATCCGCGAATTGGAAAACAAGCTCAAAAAGGCCGTGGTCCTGGCGGACAAGACCCACATCACGGCCGAAGATATGGACATCCGACCCGAGGACTTCGAACCGGTGATGTCTTTGGCTCAGGCCAAAGACGAATTTCAGCGTCGGTACATCAACCAGGTCCTTGCTCGCAACGACTCAAATCGGACCAAAACCGCCAGGGACCTGGGCGTGGACCCACGGACCATCTTCAGGCATTTGGAAAAAGAGACCGAATTGAATGAGGCCTGAAAGCATGGCAGCCATGTCAGGGTCCTCGAGATGGAGCCTGGCCTTACCGGGATAGCGATGAAGGCATTAGCGCTAAAAACTCAAACACTTACACGCCTGCACGTCAGGCCGGCACTCTTCTTGCTTCTTCTACTTGCCATGGCCTCAGCCCTCGGTCTTGCGGGCTGCGTGCTGGGGCCCATTGAAGCCGCGGAGGAAGAGCCCATGTACCCGCCTCGCATCATTTTGGAAGAACTCTACCCCCCCATGGAGGGCATCATCACGGTGCGCCGGGAAGACTGCGAGCGGATTACCTTCAAAGCCGATTCCGTGTTCGACCGCAACAAAGACGACGTCTTGTACGTTTGGTGGGTCTTGGATTGGGAAGGGGGCGATATCTCCACCGAGGCCGAAAAAGAAGCCTTCATCGGTAAAATGGGCGAAGAGATCCGATCCGGCCCACAGCTGGAAAACACCCTGAACCTGAGCAATCAAACCGACACCTTCTTCGATCAGCATCACAGCATGACCCTGTTTGTTCGGGATCGCATCCTGCAAGACGAAGAGGGCAAGATGGACAGCTACCAATGGACTTTTGAAGTGGTAACTGGCGGCACCTACTGCGACGAGTAACCCTGGGGCAGGAGAGCAGGAACCGAGACGATGAAAAAAGAACCAAAAAACCTGAAGATGATCTGGAGCTTGGCCCTGGCGGTCATGCTTCTGCTTCCTTCGGGCTGCATGATGGTCGATTCCGGGTCGTCCTACTGCTTTGATAGCCTGGATTGTCCGGCGGGATGGATCTGCGACACAGACAGCCATCAATGCGTATCCGGCGATACACCCGATTCGATCATCGACTTGGAATTGCAGCCTGGTGCCGAATCCAGCGGCGCGACCACCCAGATCCCCGGCATCGACTTAGACGACCCCAGGGTCAACCACGAACAACTGGACCTGGAACTGACGCCCGGTCTGGCTTTGACCGGTCACGTGGGTTCGCCCATGGGCGTGCCGGGCTCCCTGGTGGCCAAACGGACGGCCGAATTCGGCGCTCGCTCTTTGAGCTGGAACATCACCGTGGACTCGGCAGGCTATTTTGAAGCAGCCGTCAGTCAGGGTGATTTCGAAATGCTCTTTCGGCCCACCAACCGCGAGGACTTTCCACAGCTCAGACTGTTGGGGCTAAACTTTGCCGACGGAGATCCCACGGATTCACTGGAGTTGACCTACCCAACCTACCCCACGGCTGAAACCCTGGATGAGCAAGAGCACCTCCTCTTAGTCAAAGTGCAGGTCCTGCAAAGCGAGAACACGCCCCACCCCATATCCGGCATCCAAGTAGAGGGCACCACCGACAGCGGCCTCAGGACCAATGTGGCCATCCCCGACGCCCAGGGTATCGCCTACCTGCGCTTGCCTGTGGAACTGCGTAGCGATCTGGGCGATAAAATCATCTACCCTCGATCTCTGAGCATCACCTTGGGCCCGGCGGCCACGGGCAGCCACCTGCCGGTGGTCACCACGGAGACCCAAGATCTGGTCTCAGCCGACTTGGGCACCCTCTATGTGGGCGACCTGCCCGACTCTCGGGCTGTTTCCGGTGTCGTCACGGACGCGCAAGGCCACGCCGTGCCTGATTGTCATCTACGATTCATGGCGGCCTTGGGCTACGGCAGTTTCAGCCACATCATCGCCAGCGACGGCCAGGGTGCCTTCACCACCACCTTGCCAGAGGGCCAATACCAGCTCACCGCCATCCCGGGCAACCTGCGCCCGGAGGCCATCATGACCACCGAGCTTTCCATCGAGGGTGACACCAGCGGCGTGGCTGTGATGCTCGAAGCGCGCTACACATTGAGCGGCACCGTCTTTGACGCGC
>JAUVAM010000160.1 GCA_030591745.1 Deltaproteobacteria bacterium | reverse complement strand
ATCGCCCATCTTGTAGTTGGCGGTCAGCATGAAGTCCTTGGCCTTGTTGTTGTCCGACCAGTTGCCGATGGTGGTGCCGCCCACGTTGATGTTGGCCATCTGCATGTAGGCGGCTGCCGGGGGCAGCGTGAAGGGATCATTCTGCAGGCCGTTGAATACGCCAAAGCGCACGGTCAGCTCATCGATCGGCGCATAGTCCATTTGCACGCCCATCTGACGCCAAAGGGCGAAACCGCCTGCGCCGGTCAGGTAAACCGGGTAGTTGATGGCGGAGAGATCGGCGGTGTTGCGCGGCATGATGAAGCTGAAGTCGGGTACGAAGCGGCCCACCCGCACGCCGAACTTCTGGCCGGCCATTTCGAATTTGTAACCCACGAACATGTCGAGGACGAAGCTGAAGGTGTTGGCCGCGTCGCCCTGGAAGAAATAGGTCAAGTTTTTGTTGAGCACATGACCCTTGAGCATGATGCGGGCCCGGTGAAACTGGAAGGCGAGTTTGGTCATGGTGTCGCCGTCCGTGCCGTCGGCGTAGTCTAAGACCAGGTTCGTGTCGAAGCGGGTCTGGAAGACGCCCAGCAGGGTCAGTGAACCGTAGCGGGTGCATACCGAGGGCAGCATGGGCGCGTGTTCACCCGGGCGGAGGGCGCCAACGCCCGTGGGGGGCGCCGTTGCCTCGACTTCTTCTTTTACCTCTTTTTTTATTTCTTCTTTTACTTCTTCTTTGGCCTCTTCTTTGGTTTCTTCTTTGGCCTCTTCTTTGGTTTCAGCTTTGGTTTCAGCTTTGGCTTCAGCTTTGGCTTCAGCTTTGGCTTCAGCTTTGGCTTTGGGTTTGGCTTCGGGTTTTTTTTCGTCGGCCTTGTCGGCGGGTTTCTCTTTTTTCTCCCAGCCTTCAAATTTGGCGTCTTTGTTGTCCTCGGATTGGGCCAGGGCGCGGCCGTCGAAGGCCCAAAGGGCCAAGCCGAGAGAGAGGATGCACAGCAGTCCGGTTTTGGTCATTCGTTCTGCTCCTTGTGGTTTGGTAAGATTAGCCTGCTTTTATCGGTGCTTGGCATCTCTGTCAAGCTTGGATTCCTACATGAGGCCGGCTTCGGCCAGGGAGCAATAGCCTTCGCGGCCAACCACGAGATGATCCAGAATTCGGATACCCAGGAGACGACCCGCTTTGACCAGGCGTTCGGTTAGTTTGATGTCGTCTCGGCTGGGCTGGGGGTCTCCAGAGGGGTGGTTATGTACCAGGATGATGCTTGGGCATGCATGGCGCAGACAGGCCGAGAAAAGCAGCTTGGGATCCAGGGGGCAGGCGTTCCAGGAACCTTCGGCCACGGTGATGTGCCGTTTGGGCCGATTGCGTCCATCCAGCAAGAGCACGTGGAAGCTCTCGCGGATGTGGGCCTGCAATCGGCAGCGGAACCATTCTGCCACGTCCCGGGCCGAGGCCAGGCTGTGGCTTGGGTCTGGACTGGGTACGGCGGCCCGTCTTCCCAGTTCGAAGGCCGCCAAGAGTCGTTCACTCAAGACGACTCCAAGACCGGGCATGGAGGTCAATTCTTCTTTGGTTTTGCGGGCCAAGTTCGAGAGCCCCGAGTTGGCTTCGAGCAGGGCCAAACAATGGGATGCCGGCAATTTAAGGAGGCAACTGAGCAACTCATGGTCAGGTTTGCTTTGCTCGTCCATTCGTAGTCGATCCTCCTCCTTTTACCTACAGCAATGGTCGTGCCGGAGAGCTTCGTTTTTCCTAGTGCGTTGTTATATAAGAATATTGGATTTGGTTTCGGGATTTCATGTGTCCGGTTTTCGAGCACCCTTGCCTTTTTTTCGGGCCTGTGCCAGGCTCGGCCCCCCATGACGGCATCTGCATCCGAGCGCGAAGACAATCAGGAATGCCAGGAACCGGCGGTCATCCCCAGCCGGTCCATTACCCCTTCCCAAATCGACGCGGATGCATTGAAGGTCGTTCGACGTTTGCAGCGTTTCGGGCACTTGGCCTACCTGGTGGGTGGTTGCGTCCGTGATCTCCTACTGAAGCGAAGCCCCAAAGACTTCGATGTGGCGACATCGGCCAAGCCCAACGAGATTCGCAAGGTTTTCCGCAACTGTCGGCTCATCGGGCGTCGTTTTCGTCTGGCCCATATTCACTTTCAGGGCAAGATCATCGAAACGGCCACCTTTCGGGCCGAGTTGCAGCAGAATCCCGAGGGTGACCTCTTGATTCGGTCGGACAACGAATTTGGTGACGAGCGGGCGGATGCCTTTCGCCGTGATTTCACGATCAACGCCCTTTTTTATGATCCGGTGGCCAAGCAGCTAATCGATTATACCGACGGATTGGAAGATTTGGTGGAGCGGAAGCTGCGCTTCATCGGACAGCCGTCCATCCGGGTGCAAGAGGACCCGGTGCGTATCTTGAGGGCCATCAAGTTCGCCGCTCGTTTGGGTTTTCGCATGGAAGAGGAAACCTGGCGGGCTATTTGTGACTACCGAGAAGAGCTGAAGAAGGCCGCGCCGCCTCGCCTGTTGGAAGAAATCCAGCGCATGTTGCGCTCTGGAGCCGCTGAAGCCTCTTTTCGTTTGTTATGGCATAGCGGTGTGATTGAGGTCCTCTTGCCCGAGGTGGCCCATTATCTGGCCCGTTCTCTCGAGCGGGGAGAGGAGCGGGAGCCGGGCGTCGGGCTCTGGGCTTATCTGCGGGCACTCGACAAGCTCGGCGACAGGGACATGTTGACCAACTCGGTGCTTCTGGCCGGCCTTGTTTTGCATCCGGTCCTGGATGCCGCGGCTTGCGCGGGTGAAGGCTACGGCCTCCGATTTGAAACCAAGGCCCTGGGAGAAGTGGCCCGCGCCATGGTACGGCCTTGGGTCGAGCGCATCCGGTTGCCCAAATGGGAGTCAGAGCGCATCCAGCAAATTCTGGCCGGTCAGAAACGCTTGGCCAGGCTGCGTACCAACGCATCCATCCCCAAGAGCCTGCTTCGCCGCAACGACTTCCCGGAGATTTTGGACCTTTTCGAGCTCTATGTTAGGGCCACGGGCAAGGACCGACGGAAATTGGCCCATTTGCGCAAGACTTTGATGCGATCCAGCAACAGGTGCCCCAATCTCAAGGGGGCTCTGGGCGATGGGCAAGCTGCTTCGGAAAGAAAGAAGCGCCCCCCTCGCCGTCGCCATGGGGGCCGCCGACGCAAACCAGCCTTTCAGCCCTCCGCACCGACTGGTAAAGGCTGAGGTTCCCAGAGGCTGGTGGCGGCCACGGCTTTGTGTCCGTCGTCTCGTTCTATCCAGTGATGGATCTGCTTTCCTTCGTTGAAGGCTTCGTGATGCAGGCGGAGGACTTGACCCTGGCGCATTTCCGCGATGTAGCGGATGTCCAAGCCCTGGAGTTTGTGTGTGGCCAGGTGGCCGTCGGGCAGGCTGTTTAGAAGCCAGTCCACCACGCGCAGGTTGTTCGCGTGTTGGTTGGAGTCAATGTCTCCGATGCGGACGCGCCGGGTTTGCCTGTGAACCCATGCAGCCTGTTCGCTGAGGCCCTTGGGCCGAACGAATTTTACGTCCAAGGCGCGGCGTGGATTGATGACATAGGCTTGAGATACCTCTTCGGGCACCCTCATGACTCGCACCCGCTGTCTGTCGAAAAAAGCCCAAAGGGTGCTGGCCCGGGCCACAAGGTGATCGTCGACGAGGACTTCGAATTCGCGCACCGAGAGCATGAGTCTCATCTCGCTGGGCCAGGTGCGTACCGTGATCTCTTGCCTCCACTCGGGCCAGTCCAGCATTTCGATTCGAGTTTGCACCAGCATCCATGCCCAGTCTCTGGAAAACAACCACGTAAAGCCCCGCCCCAAGGATTCGGAGTGCAAGATGGCTGCTTCTTGCATGGCAGCCAGCAGAGCAAGAGGCTTGATCTTGCCTCTGTGATCCGAGTCTTCGTAGCGGATGGGCAAGCGGATGGAGAAAGCCTGGGTCATGGATTGGTCGATTGGTGGCTCGCGATGAAGGCCAGGGTGTCGGGCCAGAAGCGATCGCGCTGGCTCCACATGGTGGGGTGGTCACCCTCGGGATAAAGCAAGAGTTGACCTCGTTTGAGTTGTTCGACGACGGCCAGCTTGCGCTTTCCAGCTTCGGGAATGACGGGATCCCGCCGCGAGCCGGTCAGCAAAACGGGGCAGCCTACTTCTTCCAGGCGCCAATCGAAGACCGAGCGCTCTTGCTCGGTGAAATTGGAAAAGACACGTTGTAGTTCTTCGATGACGAGGGGCCAGTCTTCTCCGTTCATGCGCTGCCAAAAGTCCTGTAGTTCTTTGCTGGGTTCGGCCTGCAATTCCTCATTGCTTGCCGTATCGTAGAATTCGTCGAAACTGTCTGCCACCACGCCGGCTACTTGATCGGGTTTCAGGATGGCCAACCAGAGCGCCGCGATGGCGCCGCCTCCGCAGCCGATGAGCCAGCTGGGGCGGTCGGGACTCCAGTGGTCCAGCAGATCTCTGGCGGCTTTGGCGTTCTCTTTGTAATAGGCCGGCGAGAAAGCCCGGCGCGGCGATCGGCCGCAGCCGGGGAAATCCAGGCACATGACGCGGAAATCTCGCCCAAGTTCTTTACAGACCGGCTCGAACTCGAGGCCCGAAGACCCGTCGGCATGCAGTAACAAGAGGGGCGGGCCATCACCATGTTGTTCGGCAAAAATCGGGCCCTGACTTGTTTTGATCAAGCTCACGACCAACCTCCTTCTCGTATTCGTGCGAAGCATAACGTCCGCCGCACTCTGGGCGCAAGATCGCTTATGGAGCAGAGGGGTGGGAGATCTGGCCTTGGGTTGAATGGTGGATTCTCAGGGTCTGATCGGCTATTGTTTCAAGCTCAGAAAAGTCAACGGCCCCGTAGGCGGGACGGACTGACGAGAAGGAGTTATCGACATGAAGACCGAGAACGGATTGAAGTGGGCTATCCCCTTCCTGCTTTGCTTTTTGACTATGGCCGCGGCCTGTGGCGGTGACGGCGATTCTTACGACCCGGGAGAGACTACGTCGGCTCGCTGCCTGGATGGCTCGGACAACGACGGGGACGGGGACACGGATTGCGACGACTCCGATTGCGCGGGTTTTGTTTTTTGCGCGCCGGCCACGGAAAATACGGCCTCGGATTGTGACGACGGCCAGGACAATGACGGGGACGGGGACACGGACTGCGATGACGCCGATTGTCAGGGTTTTGTGTTTTGCGCGGGCGCCGGCAGCGAATTGGACTCGGTGACCTGCCAGGATGGCGTGGACAATGACGAAGATGGGCAGACGGACTGCGATGACTTGGGCTGCGAGGGTTTTACCTTCTGCGGCGGGGCCGGCGGCGAGACCACGGCCGAGGCCTGCCAGGATGGTGACGACAACGATCAGGACGACGCCATCGACTGCGACGACAGCGACTGCCAGGGCTACACCTTTTGTTTGCCAGGTATGGAAAACACGCCCACGGCCTGCGACGATGGTCAGGACAACGACGAAGACGGCATGACCGACTGCGTGGATCCGAGTTGTCAGGGCTTTACTTTTTGCGACGCCGACGCGGGGGAGGGTTCCCAAGGAGCCTGCGCGGACGGGCTGGACAACGATCGTGACGGCCTTTTTGACTGCGCCGACGATGGCTGCTGGGTCTGGGCCTTCTGTGGCCACTACCAGGGTTTTCCCGTGGTGGACGTCTGGGGTGAGACCTTCGATGGCTTAGAGCGTCCGGCAAAGACCTGGGCCGAAGCCGTGGCGACTTGCGAGAGCCTGGGTGGACGACTGCCCACCGCGACCGAGCTGTGGCGCAACAATGCTACAGATGGCACCGGGAACCTGTCCGACGATACGGTCGGCAACTTCCTCTGGACCAACATTCGCTCTTACCACGTCAACCCCACGCGGGTGGCGGTGGCCCTGAGTGACGGCTACATGACTTACTTTGATGAGACCCATCAGGCCAAGTTCCGCTGCATTTGGCCTGATGAAGAAGGGGTCGGATTCGACCAGGCCCGCTGCCATGGCCCGGTCGGAAGCGCCTGTTGGTCTCATGCGCGCGTGTGGAACGTGGATGTCCAGGACCGAATCGCTTTGGACTACACCTCCGCCAGCAACGAATGCGCTTTTTACGGCGGCAGCTTGCCTTCGGCCATGGAATGGGCCGAGATGATTCACGCGGGGATTGAGCAGGACGAGGCCACTTGGTTTTGGGCGGCAGATGTCATCAGCAAGATTGGAAACATTTTTCCCGTCTCCGTGCGAATGGACGTGAACAACCGGGCCTCCTGGTACCCTGGGGGCGGATGGGTTACGGACAGTGATCATACGGGGAGGCAGTCTTTTCGCTGCATCGGTCTGGCGCGTCCCGCGAGTTTCCCCGAGGCCAATCCAACTTGTGCCGACGGTTGTTTGTCTTTCTCGGCTCGACGCTCCAGTCTGGTGAGCGATGCGGTTGACCGGGTGGCACTTGGCTTGGCCGCGGCGGTGGAGGATTGCCGGGCCGTCGGCGGCGAACTGCCGCAAGTAATAGAGGCAGCCGAGTTGCTTCACGAAGGTTGGTCGTTTCTGGGCGGAGGCAGCCGTTGGACTTCCAGTTTGGTCTGGGTCCCTTTTCTGAGTCCAGTGCCTTACAGTCTGGTTTTCGCGCCTCAGGGCGATGGCGGAGCTTGGTATCCAAGTGGCGGCCTTGTTGCCGGCATCGACCCTTTGACCGAGCAACTTTATCGCTGTGTCTGGCGTGCCCCCGGCCTGGAGGTGCCCGTTTGTCAGGCCAACCAGGTGGTGCAGTGGAATGGGGCCGTGTATTTCTGCAACAGCAGTTTGGATGGTTCATCCAGCGGCAACGCCAACGGCGTGGAGATCGTGGACGACTGGGGTAATGCCTGGGACGGCCTGGAGCGTTTGCCAGCCACTTTCGATTCGGCACGGCAGACCTGCGAAGATCTTGGCGGCAGGCTGCCCTATGCCAGCGAAATTTGGGCTGTGCGGAATCGGCCCGATCCGGGCGACGGTTCCGATCCCTTGTTCAATCCCCACTCTTTCATCGGCAACACCACCGACACCAACTTGCTGTGGACTCTTTCCACCACGGCCAGCTCGGCCAATCGGGCTCTGGTGCAGGTGTCTGGCGGGGGCAGCGGTCAGGATGCCGAGGGGGCCAGCCATAATTTCCGCTGCATTTGGGCTTCCAGTCGGGGTGAAGTGTTGGGCGAGGGCAACTGCTATGGCCCGCCCGACGCAGCCTGCCATCGCTCCGATGGCATGATCGCCGATTCTTACGACCGGGTGGCCCTGGATGTGGCCGGCGCCATCGAGGAATGCAGGCATGTGGGCGGCGGCCTGCCTGATTTCCGCCAAGCCATGCAGCTTATTCACGCCGGCTGGCCCAACGGCACGGGCCAGTACAACCGCCTGGCCGACGTCTGGTACGATGATTTCATAACGGGATGGCGGACCAGCGCCTTGAATTATTGGAGCGGAGTGGGCCAGTCCACATGGGTCCAGGGCCCGATACCGGATTTCTATCAATCGACGGACTTTCTGCATTTCCGCTGCATCCACGATACTCGACTTCGATAGTTCGTTTGTTTTGTAGATGTCACCAGGGAGGGAAAATGCT
>JAUVAM010000521.1 GCA_030591745.1 Deltaproteobacteria bacterium | reverse complement strand
GGCGGTGAAAAAGAGGCGCCACCTTACCTGAGTGAATGGTGTAACGATAATACTTGCCCACGGCCTCTCGACGGGGATCGAAATCCGGCGCGGCCAGGGCCGCCTCCCGCAAGACCACGTCATTGGGCAAAATTGCGTTCATCCCCTTCATCAGGGCCTCGGGTCCGTGCCGGGATGGGTTGTCGATAGAGAAGACCTGCGCCATGCCATGCACACCCGCGTCGGTACGGCCCGCGCCCCTCAGCCGCGCTTCGTGTCCGGTCATCGCGGCGAAAGCCTGCTCGATGACCTCTTGCACCGTGAGCGCGTTGGGCTGCCGTTGCCAACCGGCATAAGCGCCGCCTTCGTAGGCGACGACAAAACGGATGCGTTGGGATTCAGACATGGTTAAAATTCAAACGTCAAACCAAACATCACCGTTTCATCACTTAGATTGAAATGATCGCCGCCAAACCCATCCACCCAATTCAGGTTGAACTCGGTGAAGAAATAGGTATTAAGGACGCCGATTTCGCTCTCCAAATGTGCGGCGGCGTTGGGATCCAGCCAGTCCAACAAGACCTTGATGCCCACGGAAAAATGCAGGCCGAAAATACCGCCTCGGGCGTCGGTGCCCCCTTCTCCTTCCACTTCTTCGAACTGGGACACGTTGCCTACGCCATCCAAAACCCACCAAACGTAGTAAGACAGGCCACCGGAGACATAGGGCAAAAGCGGCACATCCCATTTCTCATTGAAGAGATCGAAGGTGTAGCCCACGGTCAGGCGCATGGGGATGAAGTTGAAGACCGTGGTGTCCGAGGACGTCACCGTGTCCATGCCTTCCACGCTGCTGTCTGTGATGCGACCCTTGCCCATATACTGCACGAAGCCGGCGCTGCCGCCCACGGTCAGCACGCCGAAACCGCGCCACAGCTCATAGTCTAAGCCCAGCTCAAAGAGATATTCGCTGCTGCTGCCGAAGACAGTTTTGAAGGGCTCGACATCTCCACCGTGGTTCAGGCCTTCATCATCCACTTTCGGATAGTAAGGGCCAAAACGAAGCTGTAACTGAAACATGGGCTCGACGCTGGAGGCCGTCACGTTGGAGCCAAGACCAGGTTCCTCCATATCGTCGGCCCGAGCCTGCCCGCTGCCCGCGAAGAGCATGCCAAGGACAAGAAGACTCGCGAGGCCGCCGTGGCCGATCAGACGACGACGCCTTTTCCAGGCCATCAACAACAGACCCGCCAGACCCAGGCCGGCAAACAAGCCCAGGCCCAATCCGGTGCGATTCAACCAAGCCACGGCCACCAAAGGAGCCAACATGCCGCGGGCCATGTCCCGCTGGCTGTCCGAGCCGCGGATGGCCCGAGCAAAGCGAGGCCCAAATTGATAGTAGCCAGCAATGAAAGCCCGACCCAAGTCACTTCGGGCCAGCACCGTATCGCGAAAGACACGCAGTTCAACAACCTCGGGTGAGCCATAGTCGCCGTAGGTGGCGGTGGCCACGAAACAAAAACCACCGTCCTCGGTGCCGCCGGCTTCGCGATAGTACTCGTAAAAATCCTCCACCGGCACGGGCGTACCCACCAGGGTCACCGAGGCCAGGCCCTCGTTCAGCGCCTCGTCATAAGCCGCAACAACCACCTCGTAAGGCTGTCCGTTGACCAGGCCACCGATGGTGGCACCCTCGGCGGAGGCAGAGGCTTCCTCCATCACCAGCCAGTCCTCATCACCGGCACCCTCTTCGCGGTAATAAATCAAGTAACCCGCGATGTCGTCGTCAGGGGGATCATCCCAGACTAGTTTCAGATTGGTGTCACCGGGGCTGAGCTCGTAAAAGTCAGGCGCGTCGGGCGGGTTCACGTCATAGCGAATTTCGGCTTTGCCGTAGTAAGTGTAGGTATCGGTGGTGTAGCCGGTGTTGTACTCGAACTCCCAGCGGACGCAAAAGTAGTAATCCTCCTCCGCGGGGGTGCTGCAGTCCAAGGCTTCGATATCAGACAGGTACAAATCGTCATCGCCGTACTCGGGATAATCTCCCTCAAGAAGCGTAAAACCAATCTCCGCGTCCGGGCCGTCCTCGACCGTGTTGCCGATCTCGATGGACACCGTGGAGCAGGTCGCGCTGGTGGACAAAAAAACGTCGGCCTCCTGGGTCACGACCCAAGGGATACTTAAGCCCTCAAGGCTCCAAGCAAAAGAGAGACTAAAAGCCTCAGGCGTCTGGCAGTCTTCGACGTTGATCCAAGCCCTGTCGCTGGGCGGGTTGGTCAGGTTGGCCTCAAGCTCGATGTCCTGGTCGATGGCCCTTACCGGGGCGGCCCAGGCCGTCACCAGGCCTATCAGCGCCAAAGTGAGGAGAAGTCCCATGGGGCTTCGTGTGCTCATGCTGCTCGCCTCCTGCGCGTCTCTTACACGCCAAAACTGTTACCAGACTGGGAAATACCACGCCCACAATGGCCTATGCAAATTCTACGCAAGGTTTGTGCCACCAGAAGCAGCCCGGCAATGCTGGGTTTGTCGATATATTTCAGTGACTTTCGGAAGGAAGCCGCCAAGGCACCAACTGGCAACTTGTCCTTTTGTCATCCAAGCCACAGGCTCCCGCCAAGTCGTGCCAAAATGACAAAAGCTTCTACTACAGATAGTCAGCGACCAGGCATTCGGCGATCTGTACGCTGTTCAGGGCCGCGCCCTTGCGCACATTGTCGGCCACCACCCAAAGATCCAGCCCGGCGGGCACGGAGGGGTCCACTCGCACCCGACCCACCAGGGTCTCGTCTCGGCCTGCCGCGTCGATGTGCGTGGGGTACTGTCCCTCCCCCGGATCGTCCATGAGGAGGACACCTGGCGCCTGGCTCAAGAACTCTCGGGCCTCGGCTTGAGTCAGGGGCTTATGTAGCTCGACATTGACCGCCTCGGCGTGGCCATAGAAAACAGGAACCCTTACGGTGGTGGCGCTGAGGGGCAAGTCCGGCAGATGCAAGATTTTGCGGGTCTCATGCATCATCTTGTGCTCTTCCCGGCTGTAGCCGTCGGCCTCGAAGACGTCGATCTGCGGCAGGCAGTTGAAGGCGATCTGTCGTCCAAAATGCCCCACCGACAGTTCTCGCATATTGAAAAGATCGCGACACTGCTGCTCCAATTCCTTGACGCCGCTTTGGCCGGCACCCGAGACCGACTGATAGGTGGCCACCACGACTCGCTTCAAGACCGCGGCGTCGTGTAAGGGTTTCAAGGCCACCACCATCTGGATGGTGGAGCAGTTGGGGTTGGCGATGATGCCGCGCTGGGTATAAGCCGCCAGATCTCCGGCGTTGACCTCGGGCACCACCAGCGGCACGTCTTCGTCTCGCCTGAAGGCGCTGGTGTTATCGATGACCACGCAGCCTTTTTCAGCGGCCAGCGGGGCATATTTCAGGGACACATCGGAACCCGCCGAAAACAAAGCCAGGTCCAAGCCACCCAAAGACTTGTCGTCCAAAAGCCCAACCCGGATCTCTTCTTCGCCGAAATCCAAAACCTCGCCCACCGAGCGCTCACTGGCCAAAAGCCGAATCTCGCTCACCGGGAATTTGCGCTCCTCTAGGGTACGCAACATCTCCCGACCCACCACGCCGGTGGCCCCCACAATCGCCACTCGGTAGCTTTTGGTCTTTCCCTTGCCAGCGGCCTTGGTCTTACTAGCGGCCTTGGTCTTACTAGCGGCCTTGGTCTTACTAGCGGCCTTGGTCTTACTAGCGGCCTTGGTCTTACTAGCGGCCTTGGTCTTACTAGCGGCCTTGGTC
>JAUVAM010000624.1 GCA_030591745.1 Deltaproteobacteria bacterium | reverse complement strand
TCGAAAAGAAAAAAAGCACAAGGCCTTCGATTATGACGACATGATCCTGCGCCGGGAACCGGATGACGACGAATCCTGGGTGGTCCCCACGGTCATCGACAGCAATCCCCACAAAGCCTACCAGCGCAAGGAATTGGCCGAGCGAATCAGCGATGCTTTCGACGCCTTGAGCGAAAAACACAGGGCCGTGCTCATGCTGAGGGAGATCGAGGGGCTGAGCTACGAGGACATCGCCAAGGTGCTCAAAATCCACAAAGGCACGGTCATGTCGCGTCTGCACCATGCTCGCAAGAACTTCCAAACAGCCATGCTTGCAAAAGGGGAAAAGGAAGACGACGTCAAACCTGGCGACAAGGTCACGAAAGACGAAGAAGAAATGAACCGGGCCGAAGTGTCCGAGGCCCCGGGAGCCCGATCATGAAGCCGGCATGCAAAACAGCGCTGCCCCTGATAGAAGCCTACCTGGACGACGAGCTGTCCGAGGGCAAGCGGCGACAAGTCGAGGCTCACCTGGCCGACTGCGATGGCTGTCAACAACATTTGACGACCCTGCAGAGGCGTGGCGAAATCTTGCGGGCGCATTTCGATGAAGTCGTGCAAGCGGCCGAATTCGGCGATTTCGACGATCAAGTTATGCGCAAGCTGGCCTTAGAGCCGCCCTTGCCGTGGACCGAAAGCCTCTCGCTCTGGCTGAGAGAAACTCTGGCCCAGTATCGATTGGTCTGGATCACGGCCTTGGCCACAACAGCCATTGTTTTGGCGGTCCTGATTCCCATGCTCGGTCAGCGTGCCCCGCAAACCCAAACCATGCCCACGCCGGAACCAAAGCATGCGACCGTCGACACGCAGCATGCACAGGTGGCCCAGGTCGGACGGCAGGTAGACAATGATGTCATCATCGATTCGATGGAATACGGCGGAGACCGAAGCATGATTTACACCATTTCCCGCAACAACACGACCGTGATCTGGCTTGTCGACTTTGACAGCAACGCGGCAACAGACGGCCAAGGGGACGAATTATGATGCAGCCCTTTATGTTAAGGACCCTAATCCTCCTGTTGAGCCTGAGTTGGTCCGGTTCGGCCTTGGCGGCTGACCTGGTCTCCAAGATCAACATCCGGGTCATCTATGCCACCAAGGCCAAGGTGCAGTCCGTGGATCCTTTGCTTGCAGACATTCAATCCGAGCTTGAAGCCCTGCCCTACACCAAGTTCCGTCAACTGGACAAACTGGAATCCGACGTCCCCATCAACGCCTCGGTGGAGCTGCAATTCCCCGGTGAGCGCTCCATCTCGGTGCGCTTTTTGGGATTGGACGTCTCTGGAGATAAGCCCATGCTTTCTCTTCAGCTCAAGCTCAAGCCGCGCCTGAACATGCAGCTGCGCTTGGCCGACGGTGGCCGCACCCTGCTGGGCGGACCCAAGCATTTGGATGGCACCTTGATCCTGGACGTCACCGCCAAGCTCGAGCCCACCAATGGGAAACCCAATGAGAACAAAGAAAAGGAGGCCAGCCGCCTCCTGGAGGTCAATCGATGAAATCGAGTATCCTAGCGGCCCTGCTGGCTTTGGGACTGTGCGCCATCAGTCCGATCGCGACGGCCCAGGACGCCGACACCATCAAGCAGTCCGTGGGGGCACCCGCTGACAGCATCGGTTCGGTGGGCGGGGACCTCTCCTTTGGCATGATCGACGGCGACTTGTTTACCACCATGAACCTGGGCATGAACTTCGACTTCGGCATGATCGGCTTCGGCATCCAGGCCCCGCTGCGCTTTCGGGTCATGGACAACGACCCCCAAAACGACGAATACGGCGGCGTGCTGCGCAAGGAAGACTGGGATGAGTGGACCGACTATCTGAAAATCCTGCGCTTTTTCCGCTACGGCCACAAAGGCGAGCTTTTCTATGCCGTCATCGGCGATCTGCCGGGTGCCACCCTGGGCCACGGCACCATCATCAGCCGCTATTACAACAACACGGACATGGACCACTACAAGATGGGCATTCAGTTTGACGTGAACACGCCCTACGGCGGCGTCGAAACCTTGTTCAACAATGGCGTCATATCCAACCTCATCGGCCTGCGCGGCTATGTGCGACCCTGGTCCTTCATCGACGAAGAGAGTTACTTGAACAATCTGGCCGTGGGCTTCACGGTGGCCAGCGATTACACCGCACCGTACTGCCTGGAAAACGATGCCGGGCAATGTCGGCCGGACGTCTCCACCGATGCCCGGGTCTTTGATGACGACGGCAACCTGAAGGTGGCCGACACAAAAGCCGCAACAGTCATCGGCGGCGACATCGAGTTTCAGCTCTTGAACAATTCATGGATTACGCTTACGCCTTATATGGATCTGAACGGCATCCTGGAAGCCGGCATCGGCTACCACGCCGGCATCCTGAGTATTTTCCATATCCCCATCATCAACCTGGATCTGCAGACCAAGGTAGAGTACCGCTACTTCACCGCCGACTATGTGCCCAGTTATTTCGACTCCTTCTACGAAATCCAAAAATTCGGCTATCCCTTCAAGGACGAATTGGGAGTCTTCGGCGCGGCCCACACGGAAGTGACGGACCAGCCCAAACGCCGGGTCATCGACGAAATGGGCGGCAAGGGCTTAAACGGCTACTACGCCGAGCTGGTCTTTGACATCATGGGTCTGGCGAAAGTGGGCGGCTCATACGACGACTACGACGGCC
>JAUVAM010000115.1 GCA_030591745.1 Deltaproteobacteria bacterium | reverse complement strand
GTTGTTGATCTTCCTTGTCCTGGTGCCAAGCCTCGCGGTAGCTGAGGAACCAGCTGCAAAGGTGTTCTCTCGCCTTTTGGTCACGCCGGGTCGTCTCTCCATCGAGGCCGAACGACTTGTGCATCGATCTGCCGACGGGGTGTTGCAGCTCACCGGCGGTGTGCGTATTCGGGGGGAGGGCCTGGAATTGCGGGCCGATCAAGCCATGTTGGATGCCGCCCATGATTTGGTCGTGTTGGAGGGTGGCGTGCAGGTACTGCAGGCCGGCCTGGTGCTTTTGGGCGAACGCGTTTCTTTGGATCGGAGGCAATCCAAGGCCGTGCTCGATCGCGCCACCATTCTGATCAAGGAGGGCGGTGCAACCGCCGATATGCAGCGCTGTCGTAGCGCGACGGGTCTCATCGAAATCGGGACCAACAGCATGCGCCTGGAGGGACAACGCTGGGTCCGTGAGGGTCGACGCTGGAAGATTCAGGATGCACGGTTTACGGCCTGCGATTGCGGACCCGGGGAGAGACCCAGTTGGGAGCTGTGGGCGGGTGAGGCGGATGTGTTGCTTGGCGATCGGGCCTGGCTCTTCTGGCCAGTTCTTGCGCTCAAGGGTCTCCCGGTATTCATCCTGCCCGTGGTTTACCTTCCTTTGGCGGACCGCCAGACTGGCCTGATGATGCCCCGGGTGGGCTATTCCGGCCGCGACGGTTTTGTGTTGAGCGAGTCCTTGTTCGTGACTCTGGGCCGCTCGGCTGACACAACTTTGAGTCTGGATTGGTTTGAAGAGCGAGGCTTCAGGCCTCGGATTGAAGTCAGGGCGACCCCGGTGGCTGGCAGTTGGGTGGTGGCTCGTGGGAGTTTTATCGACGATGCCAAGGCCCGAAAAGCCATGGAGGAAGGTCTTCGGGCAGCCGAATTTCGGGGCAGTGCCGAGTTGGACGCGCGGTTGCCTTTTGGAGCGGGCTGGGGGTTGCGGGGTCGATTGCGACTGTATTCTGACAGTGACATGAGCCGGGATTTTTCCAGCGGCATGGATGGTCGGGCTGCTGATTTGGCACCGAGCCGTCTGATCGTCGATTGGCGAGGAAAGGATACTTGGCTGGGTCTGGATGCCGCATGGCGACAGGACTTGCGTGTCAGCGCGGTGGACCTTTTCTCTTCGGCAGGGCCGGATTTGTTGGCGCGTCTTGGCGGGGACCCGGTGGGCGACACCATCCAGCGTTTGGGGGCCTTCGATTTGCGCATGCTTCCGAGGCCCGTCATGCAGTGGCCTATCCACTGGTCCTTGCGCCTGGAAGGGGCCAACCTGTCCTCCTTGCAAGCGGCCTGGAGGGATTGGGGTCTCGATGGAACGCCCAACCCTCGCGAGCCTGCCTATTCGGGTGAGTCGATAAGCGACTATGGTGCGGACGATGGTCCAGGAGGAGAAGGCGATGGACAATTGGGGGATGGGGAGTTGAGGCGAGCGTTTCGCTTCTTGCTTGCGCCTCGTTTGGATGTGCCCTTGCATTTTGAGTGGGGCTTACAGGCAGATGCCTTCTTGTCCCATCGACAGTTTGTCTATTTGCCGCATGGTCCGGAGGCGCCAGGGGCAAGCACCCGAGGCTTAAGCCTGGTTGGTCTGTCATTGGGGACCGAATTGGGTCGGCTTTATCGCTCATCTCAGGATGACTGGAGTTTGGGTCACAGTATTTCCCCGCGTGTACGTTTTCTTGGGGCATGGCGTGGCCTGGCTCATGGGGAAGTGCGCCACGTGTTGGATGCGGAGGACCGCCTGTTGGGTGATGCGGTTCAGTTGTTGGCTGAAGTGGAGACCGCTTTGCATCTGCCGGATACGTGGGGATTCAGACGCGCGCTGCGTTTGCGTTTTTGGCAGGCGCTTGACCTGAGACAAGGGCGCATGGGCCAGGCTGCCGCGGAACTCGAATTGAACCAAGTGCCGATTTCAGGTCGCGTGGTCGTGGTCATGGACTGGCACGAGCAACTGATCGCGGAAGTGGATGCCCAGCTGCGACTGATTGATGGTCGCGGAGATTTTTTGAGAGCGGCATACCTTCATTTGCCTTCGGTCCATGATGATGCGGGGCGGCCTTTGCCTCTTTCCGAGCGCAGTCAGCGAGAGCTCAATGTTCTTTTTGGATTGGCACCAGAGGCATACCGCGCTTTGGGGGAGAGTTTGCATGTGCTGGGGCTGGATGCACGCCTGGTGCTTGGGTGGGGGTTGAGTCTTCAGGGTGGCGTTCATGTCAATCTACAAGATAGCTGGGTGGATTGGTTCGATGCCGGGCTGACTTATCGTTCAGATTGTCGATGCTGGGCCACTTCCATCACCGTACGGAAATGGCGAGGGCAGGATTTGCCGGATGTGTTCTTTTGGCTTGACCTTTCAGTCTTGGGTCGGGCAGGGGGGTCCAGCGCCAGCAGGTTCTGAGCCGGGTTGCTTGGTGCCTCAAGCTGGCTTTCGGATGCCATCGATGAATATGCGTATGATGGTGTTCTTGTTGTGGTCGTAAGCTTCACCGGCTGCCGGTTCGACTGTGCCTAAGAGATAGCCGGTGAGAATTAACTCCAAGGATCCAAAGATCATATAGGCCATCAATTTGGGGTCCAGGTCCTCGCGAACATCCCCTTGTTTTTGGTGATGGGCCAGGATTTGAGTCAGTTGCTGGAAGACTTGTTCGAAGGCTTCGATTTTGGGCTTCTTGAGAAACTTGGAGGAGCGGGCGATTTCCATGACCATCACCTGGATGACATCCGGCACGAGTCTGTATGCATCCAGGATGAAATCCACCACGGAGCGTAGTTTTTCCTCCAGGCTTTCTGTCTGTTCTTCTACGGTCTCGATGACTTTGGCCAAAAGCCCCCAGTTTTCATCGAAAATGGAGTTGAGGATTTCTTCCTTGTTTTCAAAGTAGTGGTAAACCAGGCCGTAAGCAACACCCGCCTCGGTGGCGATGTCGGAGATCCGACAGCGGTGAAATCCCTTTTGGGAAAAAACACGTACAGCTGCGTTGAGGATAGTTCGACGTTTTTCCTGGGTCGATGCACTGCGTTTTCTGGGTTTCTGGGTCATAGACGCTCCGTCTAAGATGCGATTGACTGGCGAGTCAAGATGGTGCAGGAGGGCGGTGGCGCTGTCAAGATGAATTGAAGCTCTGCTTGAATGGCCTGGGCACCTGGGCTAAATTTGCCGTTCTTCCATCGGGCAATGGAAATGGGTGAAGTTTTGGACTTCTTGGCTTTAAGTCGAAGGTGGCTGACCTGGTTGAAACCAGACGATGTCGAGCCCCCTTTGCGGCCGTTAACTTGGCGAATCTGGCTTGCTCTGGGTGCGGTTTTTTTGTTTTCGCTGATGGCGACGGCATCGATCCAGTTTTCGCAATTTGGTCTGGTGGGTGCCGATGGGCACTACCATGTTCGCCTGGCCAAGGTCGTGTCCGAACAGGGTCCTTTGGATGCCTTTGAGTGGACCCAAACCTCCATCAATCGAGATCGTTTCATGGACAAGGAATTTCTTTTCCATGTCCTGCTGATTCCCTTCCTGGGCGATGACCTGAGGACAGGACCCAAGATTTTGACCGCGCTGCTGGCCGCTTTGTTGATGACGCTGTTGGCATGGATAGCATGGCGGCAGGGGATGCCTCTGTTCTGGTTGGCGGCCTTGTTGCTGTTGGCCGCGGGGACCAATTTTAATTTTCGCATGGCTTTGACCCGGCCCCATTTGCTGAGCGTTTTGTTGGCGGTGGGGACGGCGTACTTACTCCTGCGGCGCCATGGCTGGGGTCTGCTCTTGCTTGCGACCCTTTTTCCTCTTTGTTACACCGCTTTCCATCTTCTGCCTCTGCTGGCCGTCATATACGGTGTTGCCAGGCTCTTGCACGGCAAGCGATTCGCTTGGCGGGAACTCGCTTTGGTTTTGGTGGGCACCGGGCTTGGGTTTCTGCTCCATCCCAATCGAGCCAACATGGCCTATCATTGGTATCTTCAAAACGTGGAAGTCATCGCCAATGCATGGCGCCTGGCTCCATTGATGGGTGTGGAGTTTTTGGCCCCAAGTGGCCGGATGTTGGTTTGGGACTGCGGCTTGCTTTTGTTCGGCACGCTGGGCGCGATGTTGTTGACCATGCTAAGCGGCGTCAAATCCAGTTTGCGCAGCACGTTTTTTCTTCTGCTGTCTATGGGCTTCTTGGTTATGTTTCTGAGCATCACGAGGCTGGTGGAGTACTGGGTGCCGTTTACTGCTCTGTTCTTACTCAGTACGGCTGGGGATTGGCGGGATGCGGGTCATGGGTTGGGCCGGTGGCTTAAGGATTATGGGCGTCTCGCTTCGGTTGTCCTGATCGGGCTCGGCATGATGCTTGTCCTCATGTCTTTGCGTGGTCTGGTCTTGACCCAGCAGGAAGTAGCGGAAGAAAAGGTGAACGAAAGGATCTTGTCCTACGAAGCAGGAGGGCGTTTCTTGGCTCGACATGTGCCTGCCCGTGACCAGGTCTTTACCTGTGGTTGGGATACCTTTGTGTTTCTTTTCTACCATGCCCCACAGGCTCATTATTTGGTCCACTTGGACCCGACCTTCATGCTGGCCTATGACGTGGATTTGTTCGATCTCTGGATCCGTATTGGCGAGGGGCGACAGGCGGATGCAATTGATCGAGTTCGCAACGACTTCAAGGCCCGATGGATTTTTATTGAACATCAGGAGGGCTATGCAAAATTTTTGGAACAGGCCCGGCGAAGTACCCAGCTGCTCCCGGTCTTTGAGGGTCCCCAATCCTCGGTGTTCTTGTATAGCGATGCTCATGGGGTGGCTTTGATTGCGGGAGCGATAGGACTTTGAAACGCTTACTCGACATCCTTTTTGCTTGGCGAGAACTTGAGGCGCTTCGTCCCCTGGGCGTACGAGGCTGGGCACTGGTGATGGCCGTGTTCGTTCTTGCCACGCTGAGCTTGGGGGCAGAGCAGTTTGCCACGCCCAAGCTCGTGGGTGCGGATGGTTACTTCCATACGCGGATGGCGACCGTGATGGCGGAAGAGGGACTTGGCCAGGGCTTTCGTTGGACCCAGGCGAGCGTTTGGAAAGATCGTTTTGCCGACAAAGAATTCTTGTTCCATGTTTTACTCATGCCTTTCGTTGCCCTGGATGATGTGATCGCCCCCAAGGTCCTGACGGTTTTGTTAATGGCCTTGTTGGCGAGTCTGCTGGCGGCCATGGCTTGGCGCCATGCCTGGCCATGGCCATGGCTGTGGCCCAGCATGCTCGCCGGAGCGGGCGTGTTGTTCCATTTGCGCGTGAGCATGACGCGCCCCCATCTTCTATCTATTTTGCTTGTGGTCATGGCGGCCCAGGCCTTGTTGCGTAAGCATCGGCCTTTGTTGCTTGGCCTGGCCATTCTTTTCCCGCTTGTCTACACCGCGGCCCACATGCTCTTGGCGCTTTGCCTGGTGTATGGGGTGGCGAGGTTGGTTATGCGCCAGGGCTTTCCCTGGAGGGAGTTTGCCCTCGTGTTGGGTGGGACTGCCATCGGGCTCCTGCTGCACCCGCATCGAGATCACCTTATTTACCTCTGGCATCTGGTGAACATTCAGGTCGTCACCAACGCTTTTGATCGGCTCGGGGCTTTGGCTGTGGAGTTTCTACCCCCGGATGGGCGCTTGCTCCTGGTCGATGTGGGACCCCTGTTTTTGGGCGTTTTTGGGGTCGGGCTGGCGTTTTCACTGTTGGGAAAAAAAAGCCAGTCTGGGGACCGTTTTTTTCTTTCTTGCCAGTGTAGCTTACCTCTTTCTCTTTCTGAACATTCGACGTTTCGTCGAGTACTGGGTGCCCTTTTCCATCCTGTTCATGGCGGCGGCAGCCAAGGATTTGTTGCAGGGTTTCGATGCGAAAGCCTGGCTGAAGAAACATCGGGTATGGGGGGGGCTGGCCATCATGGCTTTCACCGTGGTGCTTTCGGGCTCCATTTTGCGGACAAGCCTGGGGACCCAGGACATTCTCTCAAAAGATAGTCGGCCAAGATACGAGTTGGAAGCCGCCTGGTTGCGCGATCACCTATCTAAAGGGGAGCAAGTGTTCACGCTCTGGTGGACCTCGTTTCCTTTCTTGTTTCATCATGCCCCAGAACAGCACTACCTGGTGGCATTGGACCCGACCTACATGATGGCTTGGGATGAGGGGCGATATCAGGATTGGACTCACATTGCGACCGGCCAAGACCCGTTGGCTGCTCGGCACATTCCATCGCGGTTCTCCGCCCACTGGGTGCTTGCGGAGAAGCAACCCAATCATCAGGGCTTCATCGCGCAAGCCCGGCGCGACAAACGATTCTGGCTTCGGTTCGAAGGGCCTGATGCCATTGTGTTTGCGCTGCCTCCGGATCCTGTTCCTTTGGCCATGGCTGCGGCCCGGCAAATGGGGGCTGGGCAAGTTGCCGTTTTGGGTGGCCTGGGTGCCATCGCATTGGAGTTGGCTTGGACCGGTTCGCTGGATTGACGGTTGCTGATGCGGCTTGCATTGAGGTCTTGCAGCATGCCAGGCTTTGGTGGATCGCATGGGGCGACAATTGTAAGGAGAAAGCAATGAAACGAATTGTGTTTATGTTTTTGATCGGGATGTTTCTAAGTGCGCCGAACGCCTGGGCTACCTCCAGCCGCTCGATTGGTTTGGGTGTGTCCTTGGGGGTCGCATTTCCCGAAGGAGATGATTTGAAGCAAGAGGTGCAGGTGGATGATTGGCAGGCCAGTTTCAACTGGGGTTTCTACGTCAACATTCCTTTGATCTCCACTTTCCACATTACGCCCTCCGCGGAGCTTTACAAGATTGAGGATCAAAACGCGACGGACATCTCCTTGGCATTCAAGTTCATCGTCCCCATTGCCTTCCTCGATCTCTATGTGGGAGCGGTTCCGGGACTGACAACCATTAACGACATCCATGCCATGAATGTTGGGGGATTGCTGGGCGTATCTTTCAACATGATTTCAAATTTGGATTTTTTCGCTCAGTTCAAGTACAAGATTCTCTTTCATGGGAACGAGAATGTTCGCGTCATGCATGCCAACGCAGGCGTGCTGTTTGCTTTCTGAGGTCCAATCGAAAAGACCTCGAAAATTCTTCTGGGTGTTGCGCCGAAAAGACCATTATTAATAGGTGCTTATCTCTATACGACAGTTGACCGATTGACCATCTTCCGACCCAGGCGTATAAAGGGTACAGAGACTAAGAGCCCATAAGCTTCAATTTCGGAGTTATTTTCGGGAACAATAACGATTCGAAAGGAGACTGGTTATGTTAATGAAATTGAGAGGACGTCGTGGTCAGGGCATGACCGAGTATATCATCATCGTGGCGCTCATTGCCATCGCGGCCATTGGTGTTGTGTCGTTGTTCGGCGACAACATCCGTGCGCTGTTCGCCACTTCGGCGAACGCTTTGGCAGGTAACGAGGCTTCGTCCACCAACACCCATTCGGCGGCAACTGCGCTGTACCAGCATGAGTCGCTGGCGACCTTCGGCCAGAACAACGCTGGCGCGGGTGGCGGTAGCTGAGTCACACCAAATTTTGTTTGCTTAGCAAGAAAGCTCGCTCCTCTGGAGCGAGCTTTCTTCTTTTTCCTCCCTCGAAGTCCTTGCTTTTTGAAGACAATGCAATTATTTTGGTGCTTCTATGACTGCTGTCGAATTTGTACTTGATGGACTCTTATTGGTGGTTGTGAGCATCGCTGCGGTCAGCGATGTCCGCAAGCACACGATACCCGATTGGCTGACTCTTCCGGCCATGTTGCTGGGCCTTGGGGCTCGCTTCTTTTTCTATGGCATGGGCGGGGCGTTTGGGCTTGGTTTGAGTTCGGCACTGTTTGGCCTGGGTGTCTGTTTCCTCGTTTTTGGTTTGTTCATGGTATGGGGTCGAGGCATGGGGGGCGGAGATGTCAAATTGATGATGGCCGTGGGTGCCATGGTCGGGTTTCGACAATCTTTGACCTGGATGATGTGCGCTGGCATCGTCGGGGCCGTTCTTGCTCTGATTCTTGTTGTTTTCAAGCGTCGGGTGCTTGCCACGGCCAAGGGGATTTGGTTGCAATTCTACCAGCAAGGTGACGAGGTGAGTGTGGCCAAGGTTACTTTGCCCTATGGCGTCGCCATCGCCATCGGCGGTATGTGGGCGACTGCAATCAAGTATGGCTTTTTGGGATTGTGAATCTCGCCGCCTTTTCCCTTGACTCTTCTCTACTTCTGCGGGAATCTCTCACGTTAATATGGACATCGGACGTTTCTAAGCGGCAAAGTCCGTCATTTCAACCGGGTCTTCAAGGAGCGAGTTCATGAGATTCAAGAAGCTGATGACAGTTGCATTTTTCGTGATCTGCGGTGGGATTCTCTTGGCCCCTTGGTCCAATCAGGCCAGGGCTGATGATCGTGTCATTCGCATGGTGGTGGGTGAGCAGCGGAATATGTCGTTTAAAGGTACCACCAGAGTTTCTGTTGGTAACCCCAAAGTCGCGGATGCCAAGCCGCTGGGCGGTGATTCATTC
>JAUVAM010000194.1 GCA_030591745.1 Deltaproteobacteria bacterium | reverse complement strand
ACACGCCTTCATCGGCCCCAACGACAGCGGCAAAAGCACGCTCCTTCGCGCAGCCAGAACAGTCGTGCACCTTGCCTCAGATCGATTCTTGTCAACAAAATCACCTGAGAATCTCCGACCGTTTGAACCTGGCCTATACCAAGCGGAAAGCGATCTGCGGCTCACTGCGGAAACAACTGGAGGACTTCGGCTTTCCATCATAGGCCTGGGAAAGGAAGCTCAAACAAACGAGGTTCTACAAGCAGAAGACGGAACAAACAACGAATCAAAACGCCGCACGCTTACCAAAGAGTTAGAAAGCTCACATTGGCCATACCTAAATGGAGCCCAGCTTGTTCGATTTGATCCGGATGCGCTAAGAAAATCCAGCCACCTACTGACCGATGAAGAAATTCGTGGTTTCTATAATGATCGCGGTTTCGGTCTCCCCGGCATCTATGACGCAATCCTCAACCGGGGAGATGATGCTTTTCAGAAAATCGTCATCGAGGCTCGCAAGCTATTCCCCGCTGTCAAAAATATCCGTCTGCGAGTGGTATCCTCCAGTGAGAAGGAAATTGAGATTGAGCTTACGAGTGGCGAGAGGGTGCCTGCCACATTTATCAGCGAAGGCTTGTTATTCTACTTGGGTTTTGCGGCCCTGCAATCCTTGTCCCCTCCGTCATTGATCCTGGTAGAAGAACCCGAAAATGGCCTGCACCCGGCCCGCATCATGCAGGTAATGGATATTCTCAAACACGTTGCAAAAGAAACTCAGGTGCTCATCGCAACTCACAGTCCGCTGGTCATCAACGAAATGCAACCAGAAGAAGTAACGCTCGTCACGCGCGATCCCCTGAAAGGAACGAGCGTGCATCCCATCAAGGACACCCCTAACTTTGAGGGACGTTCGAAGATTTATGCACTCGGCGAGTTGTGGCTGAGCTACGCCAACGGGGAAGACGAAGCACCTCTCATCAAAGGCACAGGAACGCTGGAATGAAGATATTATTGGCCGGGGAAGGCGCCAACGAGCTTGGTGGTTGGTCTGGGCACGAGAACTACCGAGGCAAGGAGCCAGGTGTTATCGAAGCGCTCCTTCGCAAGGTCTGCCCCAACGACTGGAAAATCACACACGCTGTCCCGTGGAAAAACATCAAGAAACTCAAAGTGGGCGCATTCAAAACCGCAGAGCAACAAAACATCAAAGGACTTCACCTCCTCGCCGAGGAGAACGGTCTTGATGCAGTTGCCTTTGTTCGCGACCGGGATGCTGACAAGAATCGAGAGAAGGACGTCGAAGGAGCCATCGCCCTGATCGAGGAGAACAATGAAGACGGCCCGGGCATCATTGGCGGCATGGCCGTCGAAAAGATCGAAGCCTGGATCCTGGCCCTTTCCGGCGAGACGAAATCAGAAACAATCCGACACCCACAAAAAAAGTTCGGAGATCTAGGCATCAAGGGCAAGAACACTGTCCAATTTGTTGCCATGGTCGAAAAGGCGGATCTGGACAGAATCCCCAAAGACGCCCTTTCCTTGAACCTCTGGCTGGAGCGCGCGCGCAGAGTGCTGAATCCGTCAAAGTAAACGTTATTTGGTCGGCTTGGCGGTGGGGGCTCTGGGGGCTTCGACTACTTCCATGCCTTTGGGGATTTTGAATTTGAAGGCGGCGGCTTTGAGGCCTACGTTGGTGGCCATCTTGGAGAAGCCAATGCGGTTTTCGTTGCCGCCTGGATCTAAGATGATGGTCTCCAAGACGCGGAAGGTTTTTTTCTCTACCACGAACCAGAGCTTTTGAAAGCGGGCTTTGTTTTTGGGCACCATCTCCAAGACATGGCGATCGGCACCGAGTAAATCCTTGCGCTTGGAAAACGTAATCTTGAATTCGTCGGAAAGCTTGCCCCGCCCCCAGAGGAAGGTGACGGCCGTGGACAGCTGAGAGCCGGAAAACTGCCGGTCCACCATGACCTGCTCCAATTCCGGATCAAAGATATACAAAGCCTTGCCGTCGGCCACAAAATGCTTGGGTCTGGGCTTGTTGTAATCCCAACGCATCATGCCGGGTTTTTTCACATAGACGTAGCCGGAAGACACCTTGTTGCGACCCAGTATCGCCGAGCTGTAGGTCTGGCTGAATGCCGCTTTGAAATCCTTCGTGTTTTCATAGAGCTTTTGGATGTTTCCGGCCACTTCATCGGCCGTGGGCTCGGCTGCCTGTGCGGGCAAGGCGAAACAGAAGAAAGCGGCCAGGCTCAGACAAGTGAAAACAGGGATTTTCATGCATCACCTCGTTGCGCGAAGGACGTATCCTCGCGCGGGATCATTCAATGTGATCAGGCAATCACCTCGGCGCTCAGGTCGTAGGCATCCGCCTCGGTCACCCGGGCCCGCACCACATCGCCCACCGTGGCATGGCCCTTCAAATAGCAGACGCCGTCCACCTCCGGTGCCTGGTTCCAGGCCCGACCCACCGGGGAGCCGTCGGCCTGCACACCGTCTACGATGACCTCCATACTCTGACCCACCAGGGTTTGGTGATACGCCTCGGCGATGGGTTGTTGCAGCTCCATGATGCGCGCCCGGCGTTCTTCGGCCAATTCAGCCGGCACCTGATCGGGCATCTCGGCCGCGACCGTACCCTCCTCGGGCGAGAAGGCAAACACGCCAAGCCTTTCAAAGCGGGCCTCACCCACAAAATCCTCCAGGCGCTTGAAGGCGTCTTCATCTTCACCAGGAAAACCGGTCATCAAAGAGCTTCGCAAGACCACGCCCGGCAAACGCTCACGCAGGGTGCCGATGAGACGCCCATAGACCTCATGGTCCGCTGTACGCCGCATGCCTTTCAGCACCCCGGGATCGATGTGCTGCATGGGCAAATCGAGATAAGGCAGGATGGTCTCATGTTCGGCGATGAGCTGGATCAGGCGCTCGGGGATCTCCGAGGGAAAAAGATACATCAGCCTGAGCCACCAAAGGCCCTCCACCTTCGCCAGGGCCTCGACCAGATCCGAAAGCTGGGGCTTGCCCGGCAGATCCCGCCCCCAGCCTGCCAAATCCTGGGCCACCATGACGATCTCACCCACGCCCAAACGCATGAGTTGCCGTCCCTCGGCCACGAGATCCTCAATGCTGCGCGAGTGCTGGGGGCCGCGCAGCTTGGGGATGATGCAAAAAGTACAAGCCCGCGAGCAACCTTCGGCCACCTTCATGTAAGCCGAGCCCACGCCCAAGGAGTTGGCCCGGGCCAGACCATGATGGGGCAAAAAAGAAGATTCCGCTTTGAGCACCAGGCCTCGCTTGCCCTTGTCCTCGATGAGCTGAGGCAGTTGACCGACCTCGGCGGGCCCCACGAAGAGATCCACCTCGGGCAAATCGACCAGCAGCTTGTCCCGATAGCGCGCGGGCAGGCAGCCCGCCACGACCAGCTTCGTACAGCGCGCCCGCTTATCAGCCCTCAGAGCGGCCATCTCCAAAATGGTGTCGACGGATTCCTGCACCGCCGACTGGATAAAAGCACAGGTGTTCACCAAAACCAGGTCGGCCTCGTCGGGCTCGGTCACCGCCCGCCAACCGGCCTGTGCAAGGCCCGCCCAAATGAGCTCACTGTCGACCCGATTCTTCGGGCAACCCAGGCCCACGATATAAAAGGTACGCTTGCCGGCCATTAGATCTCGATGGTCTCATCCGGGCTGACGGCGTGGGCCGAATGGCCCTCGTCGCGCAGGGTCTTGGCCAGACCCTTGGCCGAATCCTCTTCGCCATGATTGACCAAGAAGCGCTTCTTGCCCCCCGGGATGTGGCGCGACCAGGCCACCAGAGCGTCCCTGTCGGCATGAGCCGAAAATCCACCCAAGGTTTCGATATTGGCCCGAACCTCAATGCTTTGGCGGTGGATGCGCACCTTGTCGGCACCGTCCACCAGGGTTCGTCCCAGGGTGCCGTAACCCTGCCAACCCACGAAGACCACCGTGGTGGATTCCCGACCCAAAAAGTCCTTCAAATGATGCATGATGCGACCACCGGTGCACATGCCCGAGCCGGCGATGATGATGGCGGGCGGGGCCATGTGCTTGACCTGCTTGGATTCGGAGCTGGTGACCAACTCACGCAAGCCGTCAAATCGCATGGGCGGATCGCCGCGCTTGATCTTGGCCCAAGTGTCCTCATCGTAACACTCGCGGTGGTTGCGATAGACCTCGGTGACCCGCTCGGCCATTGGCGAATCCAACAACACGGGCACCTTGGACAGGGTGTCCGCGTGCTCCATGTCATTGAAGTGAAAAAGCAGCTCCTGGGTCCGGCCGATGGCGAAGGCCGGAATCAGCACCAAGCCCTTTCGCTCGATGGTGCGCTCCATGATCCGCTTAAACTCGTTTACGGTGTCCTTGCGGCTCTTGTGCAGCCGATCGCCATAAGTGGACTCGATGACCACGGCGTCCACCTTGTCTACATCCCACTCCGTGGTGGGATCCCGCAGGATGGGCGTATTGGGCGTGCCCACGTCGCCGGAGAACAGAACCCGCTTGCCGCCATATTCAAACAAAATGCTGGCTGAACCCAGAATGTGACCCGCATCAAAAAGGCGGAACTTCACATCGCCGATTTCCACCGTGTGCTTGTATCGCACGGGGGCCAGTTGGCTCTTGGCCTTGTCGACCATCGACTCATCGTACAAGGCCCCCCCATCCCACTTGGCGGACAGACGAGCCGAGTCACGCCAAATGATTTCGGCCAATTCACCCGTCGCGGTGTGGCCATAAATAGGTCCACTGAAGCCGGCTTCAACCAACTTGGGCACCCGGCCGCTGTGATCCAGATGTCCATGGGTCAATACCAAAGCATCCAATTCGGAAGGATTAAAAGGAAAAGGATCTCGATTGGCCTCCCGATCATCTTCTCCGCCTCCTTGCAACATGCCACAGTCGATCAAGATTTTCTTGTCTCCACATTGCAACAGGCTGCAACTGCCGGTTACCCGCATGGCCGCCCCGTAAAAACTAATGGATATCTTCGACACGCTGTACCTCCTCATCCGCAAAGGTGTTTACCGAAAAGTCTCCGGTCGATTCATAAACCATTCCCAAGTCCGGTGCAGGCCATCTTCCAAAGTGACCACCGGCTTATATCCCACGGCTCCATGCGCCGCCGCAAGGTCCGCCCAAGAATGAGGCAAGTCCCCCGAACGAATGGGCCCCGTCTTCAGCTTAAAATGCACATCCGAAAGCCAAGCCACATGCTCGGCCACCTGCGCCAGGGTGGTGCTCAAACCCGAACCCAGGTTCAATATCCGCCAGGGTGCGGGCCTATCCAGCATACGGAGCAAGCCCGTGACCACGTCGTCCACATAGACCAAATCCCGGCTGGCCGTCCCGTCCCCACTCACCGGCAAGGACACCCGGCGATCGGCTGCATCCATCAAAGTCGGCACCAGACCGGAGCGAGCCTGTCCGGGTCCATACACGCAAAAAATACGGGCCACGGTCACGCTGACCGGACTCGCGAGCGCCAGGGCATGGACCGTCAATTCTGCCGACCGCAAGGCCGCGCCGGTCATGGACAAAGGCCGATCCGCCGCGTCACTCTCAACCAAAGGATAATGGCGGCTCCCGCCGTAAACGTGATGGCTGGAGCGCAGAATGAGCTGCCCCACCCGGTGCCGATTGCAGGCCTCCATGACGGCAGCAGCCCCTTCCGCGTGAAGTCTCAAACTTGCCTGGGGATTGCCCTCCGCCCATTCCAGATCACGGCGGGTCGCCAAGTGCACCACGGCCTCGGGCTTGAATGGGTCGCACAGCTTATCCAAACACCCGTCGCCCAGCAGGTCTGCTTGCTCAAACTCAAAATGTTTGTCTCTTTGGGCCTGCTCCAGACGGGCCATCTGCGTGGCGTCGGGCTCTTCGTCATCCAATAAATCCACACCCAAAACGCGATGACCGCCCTCCAGCAGCAGCTCCGTCAGGCGCGCCCCGACTTGCCCCGCCACGCCCGTGACCAGCACCCTCATGCCGCACCCCGGCCGATACCGGTGTAGACAAAGCCCAGGTCGGTCAACTTGCGGGGGTCGTAGATGTTCCGCCCATCAAAAAGCACCGACTCCTTGAGCAGGTCCCGAATGCGCTCGAAGTCGGGTCGGCGAAACTCGTTCCACTCGGTGACCAGCACCAGAGCGTCCGCGTCTCTACAGGCCTCGTAAGCGTTGTCCGCGTACTCGATGCGATCACCCAATAATTTCCGGGCGGTCCCTCGGGCCTCGGGATCATAGGCCCGCACCGTAGCGCCGGCCGCGAGCAAATCATCAATGAGCATCAAAGACGGAGCCTCGCGCATGTCGTCCGTGCGCGGCTTGAAGGCCAGGCCCCAGATGGCAAAACGTCGCCCGCTGAGATCCTTCCCGTAACGCTCCTGGATAAGACTGGAAAGCAGGTGTTTCTGTGCCTCGTTGACCTCATCGGTGGCCCGCAGCATCTCCATGGGGATGCCGTGCTCCTGGCCGATGCGAATGAGGGCGCGCACATCCTTGGGAAAACAGGAACCGCCATAGCCCACCCCGGGGAACAAAAAGGCCTGGCCGATGCGACGATCCGATCCGACCCCCACCCGAACCTGATCCACGTCCGCACCCACCGCGTGGCAGAGTCGCGCCACCTCGTTCATGAAGGAGATGCGGCTGGCCAAAAGCCCGTTGGCGCAATACTTGGTCATCTCGGCGCTCAGGTTGTCCATGAAGAGGATGGGGTTGTTGGTACGAACAAAGGGTTCATATAGATCCGCCATCACTTGTCGGGCTTCTTCTTCCTGACAACCCACCACCACCCGATCCGGTTTCAAAAAATCGTCGACGGCCGCGCCTTCTTTGAGAAACTCCGGATTGCTGACGATGAGCGCCGGATGGGACCCTTCAGCCTGCATGATGGCGCGAACCTTGTCGGCGGTGCCCACGGGCACCGTGCTTTTCAACACGACCACCAAGGGCCCCACCATGGCTCGTGCCACGGAGCTTGCCACCTGCAGCACATATTTCAAATCGGCCGAGCCATCGTGGCTCTGGGGCGTGCCCACGGCGATGAAAACCACCTT
>JAUVAM010000015.1 GCA_030591745.1 Deltaproteobacteria bacterium | reverse complement strand
CCCCAGGCAGAGGAGCTGAGCCGGAAGTTCATGGGCGAGACGCTTGTGCGCACGGAAACCCAGGACGCACCCCTGATTACGCACATTGAGCATTCTTTAGAGATTGTCGGCTCGGCTGCCGCCGCTGATACCTTCCTGGCTCAGTATATAAAAAAGCACAAATGTGGCCGGGCTCTGGTCTTCGTGAACAAGCCTCAACTGATTCGCCACCTCTATCGTTTTTTGCAAAAGTATGACCTGAATCCCGTCACTTTGAGTCTTGATCGTTCCAAGCAGCAACGCCAACAGGCCATTGCCTCATTCCGCAAAGAAAAAACCAGCGTGTTGATCGCCACCGACGCATCCGCCATGGGGCTGGATCTTCCCGACCTGGAATGGGTGCTGCATTTTGAGTTGCCCCCCTCCGCCGAGGCCTACTTGCACCGGGCCGGGCGAACGGGCCGGGCAGGCAAACGCGGTCACTCGGTGGTGTTTGTGTCCGCGGCGAAGCGATATCAGGCAGAGCGTCACGCCAAGGAACTGGGGATTGTTTTTCAGGGCAAGACTGGGGATTGAGCGCCCAGGTCGAGCTCGAAGACATCATCTCTATCAAAGAAGACAAGTCGATTATCCAGCGCCCCGCCGGATTTCAGCACTTCGACTCTTGCGTCGCTGACGTCATAGGTGGCCACGATTTCGCCATCCCAGGAAAGTTTGATGAGGACTTGATGGATAAGCCCGGGTGCCCCCCGGATGACAAGTTCGTGGTCCTTGGCCGCGTAAAGGTCGCCCGCATAGGCGAGCAGACCGTCGGCGAAGGCGGCGGCGCTGTCGATCCCGGTGATGATGACCTCGGGTTTGGCGGACCAGTCGGCGAAACGAATGATGCCCCTGGGCATGCCTTCTTTTTTCTTTAATCCCGCTACTTTGACATCGTAGTCGAAGTTGCCCAGGATTTCGCCTTGGACAAAGATGGTGCCGTCGGGCGACATGAACACCCGGGCAATTGTTTGAAGCGAGGGCAGTTCGCGCTCGCTCACAAGCTTGCCGGCCTTCGAATAGAGCCGCAGCCGGCAGGGCTCGCGGTTTCCTTTCACGTCCAGTGATGGGCCGATGCCGAGCAGGAAGCCTTTCTGCACCAGGTCCATGCTGGTTACCCAATCGATCACCTTGGTGGCGGGCTCAAGAGGCAGACTCGAAAGCAGCTTGCCGGTGGAGTCGAATCGGCGAATCGCACCCTCGTCGAAGACGACGAGGGTGTTTTTCTCGCGGGCAAGAGCCTCGGAACGTTCCTCTTTCAGGGCCACCTTGACGACCAGCTTGCCCTCGCCGTTGACGATGAGGAGATCGCGACCGGTGTTGGTGGGACTCAATAGCGCCAGGCCGTCGTCGGCGAGGGCTGCTGCCGCGAACAGGCGTCGATCCAGGCCTTTGCGCTGCCGAAAGGTTCGTAGCGATTGGCGGTTTATGGCCGAGGCCACCTCCTTTGGGTAGGTTTTTTCCAAAAAGGATTTTCGCTCGGCGATGTGCTCTTGGACCTGCCGCTTCTGGTTTTCGTCAAGGGAGGGCATGAAGCTGTGAATCGCGTTTTTAAGGCTGAGTGTGGCCTGATACTCGTCTGAGTAGTTGGCCGAGGGTTTGATGTCGATTTCTTCGAGTTCTTCACTGGGTGCATGCTGGTCTCTGTAAACGTCAAAGCCGGCCTTGGAGATGATAAGGTAGGTCACCGGATGCGCGCCCCATGAACTCGAGGGCGGCGACAAGGAAAATTCTCCACCGGGCCCGCTTCTTTTTATCTCGTTGCCGACGACCCCGCGAAGGGTCTCGGTGATGACCGCCTGGTGGCGCTCGTGACGGGCCACGACCAGAAAGCCATCGCCTTGCTTGATCCGATACCGCGTCACCTTGATATGCTTGGTGCAACCAAACAGCGAAGAGAGAAATCCCACGATGCACACTCCGAAAATGACGGCACGCCAAGACGCGGCATTACGTGCCTGAGCTTGGCGTGGTCGAAAATGGGCAAACAGACCGGGCATGGAGCTCCTTTTTGTCTTTCAGGGCAAGATTGGGGACTGAGCGCCGAAGTCGAGCTCGAAGACATCATCGCCAAAAAAGAAAACCAGTCGATTGTCGAGCGCCACGCCGAAGGTCAGCTCTTCTACCCTTGCGTCGCTGACGTCATAGGATGCCACGATGGCGCCGTCCCAAGAAAGTTTGATGAGGACTTGATGGAGAAGACCGGGCGCGTCCCAGGCGACAAGTTCGTGGTCCTTGGCCGCGTAAAAGCCGCCTACATAGGCGAGCAGACCGTCAGCGAAAGCGACGGCACCGTCGATCCCGGTGATGATGACCTCGGGCCTGGCGGTCCAGTCGGCAAGACGAATGATGCCCCTGCGTTTGGCTAGTTTTCTTTTGAATCCCGATATTTTGACATCGCGGTCGAGGTTGCCTGCAAGTTTGCCTTGGATAAAGATGCGCCCATCGGGGGACGTGAACAACTGGGTGATTTCTTCAACCGAGGGCAGTTCGCGCTCGCTCACAAGCTTTCCGTCGATCGAATAGAGCCGCAGCCGGCATGGCTCTACTCCTCCTTTCGAATTCACGAATGCGCCCAGGCCAAGCAAGATGCCTTTCTTCACCAGGGCCATGCTGGTCACCGAATCGATTGCCCTGGGGGCGGGCTCGAGGCTTAGACTCGAAAGCAGCTTGCCGGTGGAGTCAAATCGGCGAATCGCACCCTCGTTGAAGACGAGGAGGGTGTTTTTCTCGCGGGCAAGTGCCGCGGATTTTTTATGATTCAGGGCCACCTTGGCAACCAACTTGTCCTCGCCGTTTACGATGAGAAGATCACGACCGGTTCGGGTGGGGCCCAAAAACGCCAGGCCATCACCGGCGAGGGCTGCTGCCCCCAACAGGTGTCGAATAGGGCTTTTGCGGCGCTTGAAGGACTGTAGCGAATCTCGCTTCTTGGCCGCGGCCACCTCGTCTGGGTAGGTTTTTTCCAGAAAGGACATTCGGTCGGTGATGTGTTTGTTGACCTGGCGCTTCTGGTCTTCGTCGAGGTAGGGGGTGAACCTGGTAAACGCGTATTCAGTTTGGAGTGTGGCCAGGTATTCGTCTGAATAATTGGCCGTGGGCTTGATGTCGATTTCCTCGAGCGCCTCACTGGGTGCATGTTTGTCTTGGTAAACGTCAAAGCCGGGCTTGGAGAGGAGCAGGTAGGTCACCGGATGCTCGCCCCATGAGCTCGAGGCTGGCGACAAGGAAAATTCTCCACCGGGTCCGCTTTTTTTCATCTCGTTGCCGACGACATCGCGAATGGTCTCGGTGATGATCGCCTGGTGACGCTCGTGTCAGGCCACGACCAAAAAGCCCTCACCTTGTTTGATTCGATACCGCGTCACCTTGATGTGCTTGGTGCAAGCAAACAGCGCAGAGAGAATTCCCACGATGCACACTCCGAAAATGACGGCACGCCAAGACGCGGCATTACGTGCCTGAGCTTGGCGTGGTCGAAAATGGGCAAACAGATCGGGCATGGTGCCCCCTTGTTGTAATCTTCAGGGTGTCGAATTGGACCTCAAAAGTTTGGCGATAGCAAGTCCGGAACCCGAACTTGGCGTCTTGCTTTGCGAGCAGTGTCCTTGCTACTGTCCACGAAAGTTTCATCTGCATTCCTTGTGGGTAGGTCCGGAGCAAGAGATTCATGGGCGAGACTGAGGAGAAAAAAAAGGGCTGGATAAGAAGAGTGTTTCCCTTCTTCTTGCTGGTGGCACCGTTGGTCGGTGCCGGCCTGGTGGCGTTCTTGCCGGCCAAGGCCTGCGAGGGTGTCGTTCAGTGTCATTGGGGGCTGAAGGGAGCACGAGTCCTTGATGGAAACGGTCCAGGGACTTTGCTTGTCCATTTGCACAGCAAAGGCCGCAAGAGGCAGCGAAGCCTCGATAAGTTGTTGACCGTGGATTTGGATAATGGCGCGCAATTGGGGGAGTACCTGACCAAGAATTGGGTCAAGCCTTTCGGGGTGAGCCAGGAACACCTCTGGGTTCGCCAGGGAGGGGTGAGTGCAAGGCGTTGGGTCGGATACGCCTTGCCCGGGCTCACGGAAGCCTTCGATCTGAACCCGGAAGACAAAGAGCTGGCTGAGCGTGCTCCGCCTGGCGCGGACCCCGAGGGGAGCGATGCCCTGCTGTGGAAGCATTGCGAGTACCCGCCAAAGCCCCCAAGGTCCATCGACGATGAACTCTTGCTCGATGGGCATTACGTTTGCGACGGCAGCACAGGTGAGCTGCTTGATTTGGGAGACGGGGACCGGCTGCTCTTCTATCAGGACTTGAAGCAGGAAACAGGGAAAATGATTCTGGGCAGGCTTTCGACCGAGGGGCGCTGGCTTTGGAAGTTCCACGAGCGAGAGCGATTCGGCAAACGCGCTTTGGAGGCTCACGGCTACAGGGTGGCCTTTGCAGCCAAGCTGCCGAAGTTGCTGCTGCTCGTGATTGAGCAGGACGACGCGGAAGGTGACATCTGGGTGCTGGCACTCAACCCGCTTGATGGTCGGCCGCTATGGTCCTTGCAATATGAGTAAAGCGAGGAGATAGACGAAATGGAATCACAGCAAAGCGGCTGGCTGGTCGAACACAAAAAACTCCTTGTTGTGCTTCTGGCCATGAGCCCGGTGATTGTGTTCCTCGTGATAAAGCTTCTTGCCCCCTTTGGCCTGTTTCAGCTCCAGTCCATGCATCTGAGCCCAACCGAATGGGATGCAGTGTCTGTCGGTCTGGTCGAGAAGTCTGAAAAACCCGTGTTGCTGATCAAGATGAACAACGAGCCGCCCGGCTTCGACATCGCTTATGAGCGCGTGGTGGCACTGAACCCCACGGACGGAAGTGTTTTCGGTCAGGTCGTGATCAGCGGCGCGAGCTGGTTCATCGGTGTGACACCGGAAGAGCTGTGGCTGCTTGTTGGGACTGGCAGGAACAGCTCGGTTGCGGGTTATTCGTTGCCCGAACTGGATTTTCTTTACGACCAGGACGGCCTGCTTGACGATTCCCCGTCGCTTGAAAGAATCGTCGACAGAATCCAGGTGGACGGGATGAAAGCCGACCTGCGAATCTCGGCGCTGGACGGACATTCTTATCGCTTGACCCCCAGGCTGAAGGCTTACGAAAAGCTGCCCTTGGATTCACCACCGCCCGCGGCCACGCTGTTGAAAGCCTGGAAGGGCTGCAAGTTCACTTACCGCGGCCCCCTGATGGATCATCGGGGCTGCAAGCCCATCTTGTTCGACGGCGACGCCCTAACCCTCAAGTCGGTCAAGTCCGGGGAGACCGGCTACTTTGTCATCGCTCGCGAATCCAAGGACGAATCGCATCGCTGGACGGTCTCGGATCAGCAATTGTTCGGGGATCTCGAAGCCGGGGATCCTCTTCGCCGCATCCGCTACCTCACTTTGAGCGACGGCAAAATTCTGCTGGTGGCAGAGGACGGCCACGGTGTGGACGACATCTACGTCGCGGCCATCGATGCAAGTGACGGACGGATTGTTTGGACGCGGACTTTCTGGTAGATGCCCTCTGGGCCGGATTCAGGCAAGGAGACAACCCATGACTCGGACAATTAGCTTGATTGCTCTGTTCCTGTGCTTCGCCTCGACAGTGCTTGCCCAACAACCGGCTCCGGTGTTGGCTATTTTTTCCATCGAAAACAAAAGCAAAACGCTCACAGCCCAGGATGTGGACAACCTGAGCGATTACTTGTCTACCAAAATGGGCGAGCGTGGACTTTTTCAGATTATTCCCCGTTCGGAAATTCGCAAGCGACTCTTGGGGCAGAAACAAGAGAGCTACAAGGCATGTTACGACGAGACTTGCCAGGTGGAATTGGGTCGGGAATTGGCCGCTGAGCAGAGCTTGTCCGTCAAGATCAGTTCGGTGGGCTCCAAGTGTTTGCTTCAGGCCAATCTTTATGACTTGAAGCGGGCCGCATCGATCAAAAGCGCCTCGGCCAAACGAAGCTGTAAGGTGGACGATCTGATCACCGGGGTGGAGGAGCTTGCCGCCAAGCTGGACGGGAGCTGGAAACGCCCCGAGACCGCGGCGGTGGCCCCACGGGTCGAGCCGCGGAGCGAGCCCCAAGAATCGCCGGAAGCCCGGCCGGAAATCAGCCAGCCCGCTCCCGCGCGAGAAAAACATGTATGGGCGGCCCTGGCCTGGAGCCTCCTGCCGGGCGGTGGCCTGTATTACACAGACCACGGGGGCTGGGGTTTCGTCTACGCCACGGTGTTAACCTTGGGGCTCACCGGAACCGTCGTTTTCTCCCTGGCAGACAATGGAGAGATGGCCACGCCTGTATTGTTTATCACCTTGGGGCTCTACGGGGTGAGCATGCTGCACGCCTCACTGGCCGCCCTCGTCTGGGAAGACCCAGAGGAAGTAGCGGCGGTCCGGAGTTTTCGCCCTATCGACCAGGAAGAACATGCCGTCAGCGGCACCGCCCTGGTGTTCCCTGTCTGGCAAACGCGGTTTTAATCACCCCTGACCCCCTGTCTAGGGCGCGGCGTGGGCCCCGATGCTGGGCGGTTCCTGAAATGATTTCCCCTCGTAGTCTTCGCTGACCGATGAGGTCGTTCCCGCCCCGATGCAAGGGCTGCCGGGCAGGGGTGCGTGTTCGCCGTCCAACTGCGGATCGCTGCCGCTCAGGCTGCCCGAACCCAGCCCGGTCCCCGCTTGATAATCGGCTACGGTCGCGTAGGGCGTGTTTGCAGCCCCTTCCACGGCAATGATCGCGCCACCGTGCTCTCGGTAGTAGTTGTGTTCGGCCGTGGCCGCGGGCAGGGGGATGTTGCTGAAGAGGTGAGCGGCGGGTGCCGTGTCATAGGTGAACAAGTTGTTGCGGAAAATCGGATCGCCGGCGAAGCCCCAGATCGCAAGCCCCGCGAGCCCGTTGTCGGAAAAAGTGTTGTGATCGAGCTCGAGCGTGTTCGATCCGAGCGCGTACATCGACACCCCGACCTGGTCGTTGGCACCGGCGTTGTGGCCGTTGTCGATGATGAGCGAAGAGGTCACGCGAAGACCGAGGCTCGTCGAATCGGCGTCCGATACCTCGATGCCGTGAAGGACACTGCCCTGGATTTTGCAGCGGTGTACGGTCACGGTACCGATCTCGCCGTTCAGGTAGATGCCCGCGCCCCGGCTGTCTGAGATCGTGGTCGTTTCGATGCGAACCCCATCGATCGTGCCCGCGCCGGCGCTTGCCGCCACCTTGATGGCGCGGCCTTCCTGTTCGTAGCGGATTCTGCTGAACCCGCCGCCGCAATCGCTGATGCTGGTGTCGGCGATTCGGATGTCCTGGATGAACGCGCCGGTGATGCCGCCGGGGTTGAGCACGGCGATTTCGATGCCCGCCAGCCCACAACGGGTGATGGTGTTGCCGCTGAAGGTGAATCCCGTGGCTACCTGATCGTTGGAATAAGTCTGTGGCGTGATGCCCGAGTCGAAGATGTCTTCGATTCGACATCCTAGCACCGAGCCGTCGTGACTGCTCTCGCCGAACTCGACCCCGTTGCCGGCGTACAGTGGCGGGTTCGCGGTGATGGCAAAGCCCCCGATTTTTTCAATCACGCAGTTCTCAACGACGATCGAGCCGCAGTTCTGGCAGTGAACCCCGTGGATGCTTGCGTGGCTGATGTGCAGATCGCGGATGGTGATGTGGTCGTGGTCGACCACATTGACACCGAAGTAGCGGCGGCTTGCCTCGATGCTGTGCTCGTCGGGGTCGCTGCCGTCGCGGGTCCAGACGTAAAGATTGCCGCTGCCGGGCTCAAAGGTGTAGCTCCCCGCCGAGGCCTCCGCAAAGCTCGTCGCCAGGTCGCTGCTCCAGGGCAGAAAAGTGAGCATTTCGTCGTCTTCGGCGGCGTTGCCGAGTCCCTCACCCGTGCCGAGGTCCAGGGACTTGCTGTAGATGGGCTCAGCCAGACCCGCATGTGTCCATTCGGTCTCGAGTTCTGAGCCCATGATCTTGGGCAAGGGGTCCGTGCTGAGGCCGTAGGTCGCGATGACGATGGGGTTGTCGGCCGTACCCGAAGCCGTGACGGTGATGCTCTCCCGCGCCACGGTGCCTCGTTTTTGCGCGTAGGTATGGCCCGGCACAAACGCGGGCAGATCGGCCCAGGTTTTGTAGGGGCTGGACTTGCTCCCGTCGCCAGAGCTCGAAACCGAAGGGTCGATGAAGACGTAGTTTTCGTAAGGCGTGACCGAGATGCTCACGGTGGCGGGCGCGCTGCTGGAGCTCGCATCGGCCGCGGTGAAGGTAAAGCTGTCCTCGCCCGTGTAGTCGAGATCGGGGCTGTACAAGACAAGGCCCGCGCTCAGGTCGCTCAGCTCGCCATGCGCTGGCATAGACACGATCTCGAAGGAGAGCTCGTCACCATCGGGATCGCTTCCTTTGAGCGCAATCGAAATGGCGGTGTCCTGGGAAGTCGTCACCGAATCGTCAGCCGCGGTCGGGGGCCTGTTGGCCGGATCGTCGCCCGGCTCACCGCCGCAGGAGCACAATGTCAAAAGAGCGAAACCAAGAAGAAGAGCAACTCGAGTCACAAAAACCTCCTGGAGCCTGTTGGGGATCGAAATCGTAGCACAGTACGGAGGGTGCTCATAATGACCAGAAAACTGCTCGTAATGCTGATGTTTGGACTAGAATAATGACCATTACGGCAAGGAATCCAGCAAACAACATGGGATGCTGGACTGACCACGCGAAAACGTGCACCCAAGAGGGCTGCCACCTGACCCCCTGTTTTTAACGATGGAACCCCCTTACTTTTCAAGAACCAGTCTGGTGGCGGAGAAGCTGCGGTATTCGTCGGTTAGCGCTTTCATTTGTTGAAAGTGTTTTGCCTCCACCCTGTGTTTGCCTTGGATGAGCGTGCGTCGAATCGTGAAGTGTTCGTCTCCGTCCTTGCTGCATGAGGTCCGGGTTTCGAAGCCGGCCTCTTTGAGTTCGTTGCTTTGCTTGCAGAACTGGGGGCGTTGACTGATGCGGAGAGATGTCGGGAGGACAAAGGTCGTCTCGGCTTCATTTTTCCAGGCGTATGGAAAGCGGAGAGGGTGGGGCTGCGCGTTGCCATCGAGTTCAGGAAACGCAGTGCGATCAAAGGAATTGAGGGAGATGAACATTTTGGAGCCGGATGACTTCATGCCGCCTGGGAGTCGATATTCGAATGTGAACGAAAGAGCTTTCTCCAGGTTTGTATCCAGATTCTCGACTTTGAAGGACTCCAGCATGGCGCCTGGAGCCATGGCATGGAGCAAGTCGGACATGAGCTTTTCTCTTTGTTTCTCCGTCAGGGGCCCGAATTTTCGCCGCAGCTCCAGCGCCTTGTTGCCGGACAAGGACCAGTTTTCTTTCACGACAAGATCGCCGTCGATCTGAACCTTGGCCACGATTTTGCGCTTGGCTACGTTTTGCAAGGCGGTGCTTCGTTCAAGGACTCGCCAATCGCCTTTTTTGCCGTCTGCCCACATGGCCTTGCGGCCTTCGAACTCCATGGGGATTTTTCCAAAAGGAACATACCTGTCCGAGGTGTCGATCAGGGTGCCGTCTTCCAGGGAAAGAAAAACATGGCTGAATTGCTCGAGCGTCACAATTTTGGGGTCTGCCTCCAGGAAATCCCGGTGAGTCGTCAAGACCACTTTGGTCATTTCTCCCAGGCTGGACACAAGGGCCCACGCAAGCGCGGCCGCTCGTTCCGCACTCGCCTGTTTGTCTTTGAGGATGCCGCCCAAGGCAAGATTCAGCTGTTCTGAGTAGGGATACCGGAGAGACAGCTTCTTTGGATCGCTTATCGCAATGTTTGTTTTGATCCAGTCGTGGATGCGCTTGGCGATTTCTTTGGGCTCTTCGGTGTCGCCGACCATGTCCTTGGCAATTTTGTCGAAGCCGTATGGCGCAGTCTTGCCTCGGGTTATCCATTTAAAATACACACGCGCTAATGAGTTCATGTTCTTCCCTGTCATGACCATGAACACACGCAGGTTGGTCATGAGATCAGAAGTCAGAATCATGTTGGGCGCTGTGACCACAGCCGGCACATTGCGCATCGTAAAGCTCTGAAATGCTCCTTTGGATGAAAAGACCTTGGAGTCGACGAATGTTTTCCTGATCTTTTCCACGGGGAGTTGATTTGGATTGTGGACCACGAATTTCAAGATCGAGTTCCAGGAAGGCCTGGGGTAAATGAATCGAGAGAAGAGAACCGGCGCATCCGTACGGCTGAAATTCCAGGAATCGGCGTGACCACGGCGGGTGTATTGGTATGAGAGGACGTCCCCTGCCTCAAGACCGGGGAAAATGAGAGCTGTCTCATAGAGATCCAGAGGCTGAGAGGTACTTGGAAGGGCGTTCCTCAGGGTTGTCGTTTTTTTTATGTCGGATGGAGACAGTGTTGTTTTCTCCCCACTCGATTTGGTGACCGAGGCCTCAAGTCTGAGCAGGTCGCCCAGGTGCTGGATGAGGATGGTTCCGTATTTTTCCGTAGCCGTCCTTGTCAAAAGCTTCAACTCGACCACATGGGTGAATGCATGCAAAATTTCGGGATGGGACATCACGCCGGGCGGCGTAAAGTGAACCCAGCCGATGTCGTGGGTAAAGACGGCGTGAGCATTTGATTGGTGCTGAGGACTCACCGGGGAGGTGATGGATTGGTCTGGCACAAGTTGAATGCGGACATCCGGCCCACAGGCGGCAAGTAAAACCATGCACAAACAAGCGCTACCCCAAGTTCCCATTTTCATTGTCTTCGCTCCCGACTAGGCGGACATTTGTTTGTTTTCGTTTTCCATCCCCATGGGGGAACTTTCGATCCGCTTGGACTAAAAGTCAACCTATTGCCGCCACCAGCCCGGGCATAACTCGGCCTGGTAGACTTCCAGCTCTGCTTGACCCATCCAGTTGCCGCCCCAGTAGATCCGGGTGCCGGTGAAGTCCAGGGAGGCGAAGGCCTCGCTCCAGTAGTCTTCGTAGGTGTTGAGTGTTGGGCTGATGCGCAGCAGTCTGGGGTTTTCGGAGGCGTTTTTGAGTTCCACCATCATCAATTGTCCCCGCGACCAGTCCGCCCCATCCCCGTAAGTGGACAGGAAGAACCAGCCACGAACGGCCGGATCGTAGAATCGCCCCATGTGGGTCGAGCCGCCCCAGCCCAGGTCCGCCTGGTACAGGATGGGCAGGCGGTTTTCCCAGCCTTGGGGATCTGTGACGTCCACGGCCATGATGTAGTCGCAGGTGAAGGTGATCTCGTCGTTGTTGTCTCCGCAGGAATCAAAGTTGATGTACAACTCGGCCCCGTCGTTTCCCCAGGCCCAGCCGGAGTGAGTGCAGTTGGTGGACAAGCGAACCGGATCGGTGAAATCACGAGTCCAGGCGTAGGGCCCGTTGAAGGGTGCCGGATCGCCGGCACAGGTGCCCACCACGATGCGTTCACCGGAAGGGGACATGTCCACGAAGTTGGGCGTGGGGAAGGATGCGTGGTTGTCGCTGAGGCGTCCGGCTATTTGGTCCAGTTGCTTGTCGTAAACCAGGACGTCCAGCAAACCCGTGCATTGGCCGCCCCCTGTCATGCCCTGGCAAATCTGGAAGGCCCAGTAGCGCATGTCGTAAGAAGGGGCGCCCTCGACTCCGTTGAGTACCTGGGTGGCCTGGGGATACTCCTGGGTGAAGTCGTGCACCAGATCATCCTGGCCGGAGAGCACTTCAAGACTGCGCAGTTGGGCGCCGGTCCGGTAATACAGGCGTGTATCGGTGCCGGGCGCGCCGGATGAATCCCAGTGCAATTCGTTGGATTCGCCCACATTCAGGGTTGTGACCACGCTTCGATCCGAGAGTCGATAGATGGCGGCGCCACCGGAACTCGCGAAGGCGGTGAGGTATTCGCCGGTCATGTTGAGCGGACTCCATCGGGCATAGCCGTTGGTGTAGCCAGAGGAAAAACCGTCGGCATCGCTCATGTCCGTGATGCGTGTGACCTGCACCCCTGTCTGCTGGATGATGAAGGGCTGGCCTGCTTCAGGCATGGGACCAGAGGGCGAGGTGATCGCGCTGGCTTCGTCGACCGTCTCCTCGGGCAGGGGAGGGCAGGTTCCGGCATCGCCACCTGGATCAGATCCCCCAGTGTCTCCGTCCGTCCCGGAGTCCCCGCCGCCATCGCTTAGTCCGTCGAATCCGTCGCCCGCGTCCGGGTTGGTGTTCACCGAGCCGGAAGTACAGCCCCATACAAAAAACAACGCGGATAAGATAAAAGACAGAAGAATGGACGGCCTCATGAACACCTCCCTAGCTTATCCTAGCAAGGGTGTTCCTTTCGGTCCATTTGATGAATTTGCAATATCCGAGGCAGTGGATTAAGAGTCGAGGTATATGCTTCAATATGTCCACGCTTGGCCGTGAACTCGATTCTGATTATAGGGAGATGGATAATGAATGGAGCTCGTTTCCTTTCCTATTTGATGGTGTTGTTATTTTTGCTGATGGGTCTTTGTGCTTGCCCCGATGAGGCGAAAGTCATCAGTGCCGATCCGCCGGGTGACCGTGCCAAGTATGAACCCTTTGCCGCCCTCGGAGCTGTGCAAAGCTTTGTCGGCCCTGGTGCTGAGTTGCTGTCCGTCAGCGCGCGTTTTGTACGCTCCGACGGCACCATGGATTTGAACGCCGAGCACGGTCCGTATGTCCTCTATATCTTTTTGCGAACGCGTCCTGGTGACCCGGATCTACCCGTCGGGGCCGGAGGGGGATCGGGATACGAGAAGGTGCAGGTTCGGGTCAGCGCGCCGGGATACATGTCCCGCAAGAGCACCGGGCCGACCAACGTCAAGATCAATTCGTCCCACAAGGGGATGGTGATCCTGGGCACATCTGGGGCGAAGAAGAAAACCCGAAAGAAAGTGGTGCCACCCCCGAAATGTACGACCGGGGCCTTGTGGCGTAGCGCCGTCGAATCCGGTGCGCCCAAAGATGCCGTTGCCGTGATCGGCTACGGAAAAAACGGCTACTCCTTTCGCATCGAAGGCACGGATGTCGAGCAGAACTTCGACTTTTCTTGCAAACCTGGCCGAGAGCGAAGCGCCAAGTCCGTCGATAGGGACGAGCGCCGAGCCGCGCGTAAGGCAGAGAAGGCGATTCGCAAAGAAGAGAAGCGTCTCCGGCGGGAGGAGAAAAAGCGCGCAAGAGAAAAGCGCCTCGGTCGTTGATGGGGGGAGGCCAAATGAAAGCGCTAAGCATGACGATAGTCTGCATGTTGATTGCCGGCTGCAGCCAATACAGAAGCATCGGAGTCGCCCCCTCATCCGATCCGGACCATGCTCCACCCCTTGAAGCCCATGTCGTCTATGTGCCGGGTGAAAACAGTCCGGAAAATCAAAAAATGACCCGACGAGGCCGGATCCTGGCCTGGGATGAAGCCGGCATTCTGTTTGTACCCATAGATTGTCGTGGCGAGAAATGTCATGAGCAGATCCCCCGCTCTCGTCTAAGGGCCATCAAAGTGTCGGGCTCAGGCGGCTTGCCCGTTGATCAGAGCGCCTGTATTGGCATTGGCGTCACCCTGGGTGTCCTGGCTGTGATAGGAATTGTTCTCGCTGTGGTCGTCGCAGCGAGCAGGGATGACCAATGGTCAGACTTCGGCCCCTCCGGCTCCTGGGAAATCCCTGGTAAAGGCTTCCAGCCCTGAGCCCTTTACCTGACCCCCTGGATTGGAACACCTTATGCTGCGGCGTAGCGAAGAAGTGCTAGTATGGATTCCATGAAAACGAAAAGCTCTCTTCAGGGTGGGTTTTGGCCGGCGCGGGTTTTCTTCGTGCTGAGCTTGGCCTTGTGCTTGGGCGCCTGTTCCGGTGGCACCGTGGCGACTCATGATGCCGGCATGGATGCCGGAATCGACGCTGGGACCGACGCCGGAATCGACGCCGGAATCGACGCCGGAACCGACGCCGGAACCGACGCCGGAATCGACGCCGGAATCGACGCCGGAACCGACGCCGGAATCGACGCCGGATCCGATGCCGGGACCGATGCCGGGACCGATGCCGGAACCGATGCCGGAACCGACGCCGGAACCGACGCCGGAACAGATGCCGGAGTTGACGCGGGTTATGACTGTGATCCCGGCGACAATCGGCAGGTGGACTGTTTTATTGAAAACGGCAGCGGGGCTCTTGACCAGACCTGTAGCGAGCAGGGGGTTTGGGAAGATGCGGGTTCTTGCCAGGTTACGGCTTGCGATTTGGGCTACATGGTTGAAGACGAGACCTGCGTGGTCCTCGTGCCCGACGTCTCCTACGAGATCATGCCCGAAGCCTACATGGCCAACCTCCTGGAGTTTGCAGTCAGCCCGAGCACACTCGAACCGCCCATCACCTATGCCGTCGGGTCCATTCTCAAAGAGGGTTTGCTCATCGATGCGCCCGAGCATGTCACCCTGGACGTGGACACAGGTGCCTTTGCCTGGACCCCGACCCCCAGCCAGGCGGGTCATTACGACTTCCTGTTCGAGCTGCGGGATTCGGCCGATGCCACGGCACAGGCGAATGTCCACATCCACGTGCTCACCCCGCCCATCTGCACGGGCTCATCGGCGGTCTGTCTGTTTTTGATCGAACAATGGGATTTGGGTTTCGCTGCCGGCAACATCGGTGACTGGTATCACAACAAGGATGACTTCCACACCCGGCTGAGTTTGTCCTTCGTGCCCCAGGTGGATTTGATGACCGATGGATACGGTCAAGAAACCGGCCTCTACCCCGATCGAATCGTGATCGGCAATTCTTCCACCGCCTACACCACCGGCGATGCCTGGATGTCCCAGATGCGTTCCTTGATGCTGTCCACTTACAAGGTCGATGCGACTTATCAGCAGTACATCGGCAACAATCACTATTTGTATCCGGAGCACCGCGACCACGATGAAGTGGACCACTATCACGCCGCTTTTGCCTATGTGACTTCATCCCAGGGCTCGTCCGGCACCGAGATGGACGAGGTGATGAAGTTCGTGCGCACCTTGGCCGCCTTCCAGCCGGCCACCAAGCAAGTGCTTCGGGATGCAGGTTTGCTCGTCCCCACTCTGAACATGATTTTCCGGCGGGTGCGGGTGGACACGGACGAAGACTACCTGACTGGACCGGCCCACCCCAACGCCTTCGACAATCACGCAGGCGATCTGCCCATGGCCGAGATGGCCAATGCCATGCTGCCCGACGAAGTGCCGCCCATGGT
>JAUVAM010000284.1 GCA_030591745.1 Deltaproteobacteria bacterium | reverse complement strand
GCCATCCCGGGCAACCTGCGCCCGGAGGCCATCATGACCACCGAGCTTTCCATCGAGGGTGACACCAGCGGCGTGGCTGTGATGCTCGAAGCGCGCTACACATTGAGCGGCACCGTCTTTGACGCGCATGGACAGACCGCATCCGAGGTGAACGTAGTGGCCGACCGGGTGGGCGACTGGACCGGAGCCAACGACGGCATCCTGCGCTCCTATGAAACCATCAGCGATGGCGACGGCCATTTCGAGCTGGCGGTGGACCCAGGCAGTTACTTGTTTAGTCTGCTTCCCCCGACGGCAAGCGGTCTGCCGCGCAAGCCGGCCGAGAGTCTTTTCGTCTACGACAACGAGGCCTTAGACCCTATCCGCACGACCCTCCGCGAGCCGGCGGTGCTGCAAGGTCACGTCTTCAGCCGCAGTGGCGCGCCCCAATGCGGCGTCAGCATCAAAGTCTTTCGCTCGAACGAAGACTCAGCCACCCTGGTGGGCCAAGGTGTCTCCGCCGCCAGCAGTCCGGATGGTTGCACAGGCGCCTACGCCATCGTGATCCCGGCCACGAATTGACCCAGGCCACCACCGCCCGGTATGATGGCGAACGGAAAAGCCATGGGCGACAAAAAAATCAACAGAGAACACACCCAGACCATCGAACTGAGCGCGGTGCGACCAGAAGAATTGGCGCACAGTGATCGCAAGGCCTTTCTGACCATCATCCGCGGTGCCGAAGCCGATCTGGGGCGCAGTCTGGTTATTGAGGATAAGATCACCATCGGCCGCGATTCCGACTGCGATCTCCCCTTGCATGATCACGGCACCAGCTGGGCCCATGCCCGGATCCAGTCCTTGGACAGCGAACGATTCCGCATCCAGGATTTGGGGTCCACCAACGGCACGCGAGTCAACGGCCACGTCGTGGGTTCGGGCAGGGAGCTCAAAAATGGTGACCGTATTTTCATCTCCAAGACCGTCTTGCGCTTCAGTCTGGCGGACGAAATGGAGCTGGGATTTCAGCAACAAGTCGCACAGCTGGTCAGCACCGATCCCTTGACTGGCTTAGAGGCCAAGCGCGTTTTCGACGACGCCATGGATCGAGCCTTGGAAACGGCCGGCATCTCGAAAACCACCCTGGCGGTGCTCATGATGGACATGGACGGTCTGAAGGCCGTCAACGATCTGCATGGCCACCTCTTTGGGGCTCACTGCATCCAATGCGTGGGCAAGATCATCGGCGAACAAGTCAGCAGCCCGGGCAGGTCCTGCCGATTCGGCGGAGACGAATTCACGGCCATGTTGCCCGGTGTCAGCCAGGAGACAGCAATCCTGGTCGCCGAGGGCATCCGCAAGGCCGTCGACGAAGCCGACATGCGCAAAGACGGCATCTCCATGCACCCAACCATCTCCATCGGCGTGGCGGTTTTTCCCACGGATGCCGAGAACGTACTGGATCTGGTAGCGGCAGCCGATCAAGCCCTGTATCGGGCCAAGGCCAAAGGAAAAAACCAGGTTTCCCTGTGAGCCTTCCTGGCTCATGACCCACACTTAACCGCTTTGTGCGCCGGAATCAGTCCGACTGTTTGTCTGGTTCGGTCAATTCCGAGGGCGGGTTCGGGGCCGGCGGGGCGATTTCGACCACGCCCGCCTTGGCGGCCTTGGCAATCCGCTTGGCCCAGACTTGGCCGTCTTCTTTTTCCGTGGGCCAGAGCGATTCGTCTCCGGTGCCCAGGCGCAGTTCGAGGGCCGTCCAGCGCCCTAAGGGCATGGGTCCGTATACCGCCGAGTTCAATTTGTCGAAGCGCTTCGTGGCCAGTTGGATCACGGAGTGCTTCTCGGCGATCAGCACCTTCAGGGCTCGGGCCAGATAAGCGCCCTCGGCCTTTTGGTCCAGCAGGAAGATCAGGGACTGACCGGCATCGTTCCCCATGGCTCGTCCTCGCTCGGCCTGTTGGCGCAAGGCCTCGCCGAGCTTTTTTTCCAGACCTTCGGTCTCTTCTTCTCTCAAGTCCAACAAGGACCGATTGTCGAGGATGAGTTCGTCCCGCCCCAAACTCAATTCGGGCCCAGGCTTCAAGGGCTTTTCGGCGGCGATGTCCACGGGGTCCAGTCCGCGGGGCGGCATGGGCCGATGGTCGCTGCTTCCGCCGCTCCGATTGAGGATCTCCTGACTGCCCACACAAGCGTCTGCCGCATGGGGGCGGGTGCCAATGAAAGCGGCCCCGCCTATGATCAGGCTCAGAACACCAGCGGTCAGCGCGGCTTTGCCTGCCCGCTTCGTGTCACGGGCCCGCCAGACAGCGCCAAAGACCAAGAGGCCCGCAGCCAACAACGCCGGGACCATCAGGCCAGACATCTCCGCGATGCCCTGGGACAAAAGACGCATCTTCTCCCCCGGGGCCGCCATGGCCAGGGCGGAAAAAACATTATTAAACCCCATGGCCCGCCAGGCCAGACCCGTGCCGAAGATCAAAGCGGCAAGGGCGGTCATCAGACCCAAACCTGCAAAAGACGCCTTGGGCGCATGGGCCTCGTCGCGGCCGGCCCGCATGCTCAGACCACAGGCCACGGCAGACAACAGGCCTGAAAGCGCGAGGGCGAAGCCGCCGGCCAACTGCAGCATGATGTTTCCAGCCACACTCATCGCAAGGCTCATGGCCTTTTCAGAGGGCTCCGCCCAGGCCGCGGAACTCAGGCCTTGTGCACGACAAAGCTGCACCCCGGCCAGCATGGCCAGACCCAGGGTCAAGGGCACGGCGAGGCTCAAGGCCGTAGACCAGCGACGAGCGAAGCCGCGGCCCTCGGCGAAGAGGGCCACGCCCAGGATGACGAGTTGGAAAAGAATCAAGAAGGCGGCAAGCACGAAAAACAAACCGCCGGCAGGAAATCTGATCAGTTCGTACAGAAAATGAAACATGGCCTCGTCCTCCCGCTCAGACCAAAAACATCATGGGCAAGTAAAAGGCATCAAAGACGCAGTAGGCGGCCGTGGCAACCAGGGCCAGACCCGCCCCGACAGCAGCGCAAAGACCCGCGACCCAGACCCTGGCATCTTGCCCGTCCATGCTCTCAGTCGGTGTTGGGTCTTTCTGCGGCATGCCGAAGCCAACCACCAGCAGGACCATCCCGAAGAAAACCGGCAGCAAGCTCATCCACAAGGCCACCTGCATGGACCCGGTCGTCACCTGATGTCCCTTGAACAGAAGCACCAAAGACTCACCCGGGTCGGCGTAGGCCAATGCCCCATGGACCAAGCTCACCCCCAGATCGTGGCCGATCCAGCCCAAGAGCCACAGGCAACCCGCGCCGAAAAGGCCGATAAAACCAAAAACCAGCCGAAGCCCCCGACTCCCCGTGGCCAAGGCCACGATGAAGCCCACCAAAATAGCCAAATTCACAACAATCCCCAGCCCGGCCGCCAACCAAGCAAAGAATCCCCCTTCTTGCAGCATCTCCAACATGCGTCCCTCCCTCGTTTGGGTTGAGGAAGGTAAGCTTAATGGCATCGCCCCCCAGAGACAAGGCCAGGTTTTTATGAGCCCACCAGGTTCAGAGCGGCCCAGTAGAATGGATGGGTGAATCGTTTGTTGTTTTTGAGTTTGCGTTGGGCTTGGTTCAGGGCGGCTGTGGGGGTTTTGCCTTGTTTTAATTCGGCGTAGAGTTCGCGGGTCAGTTCCACGGCGCTGTCGTCCGAGAGTTCCCAGAGGCTGGCCACCAGGGCGCGGGCCCCTGCGTGTAAGAAGGCTCGGCTCAGGCCCAGGCGTTCGTCACCTCGCTGCACCGCGAGCTCTCCTGAATGACAGGCGCTTAAAACCACCAAGCGGGCCGCGGACAAATCCACCGAGAGGACCTCGGCGGCCGTTAGTTCTTGCTTGCGGCCCTTGGGTCCGGCCAAGGCCAGGTAGGAATCCATGGGCCGATCGCCCAAAAACTGGCCATGAGAGGCCAGGTGGATAAATTGCTTACCGGGCGCCTCGCGGCGGAAAACCGCTTCGGTTGCATTGTTGCCGCGCAAGACATGGCTGGACTTGCCAAAAAGGCTGGCCAACATATCGGCTTCTTTCTCTGCCGCCGGCAAGGCGGGCAATTCGGTGGCCGGGTTGGCGAGAGCCAGAACCTGTGGGGAGCGCGCCTTGTCGACGCGGGCGCGCAGCATCACCAGGACCGAGCCGGAGGGCAGAGCGGCAAAGTCAAAGCTGTCCAGCAGCCAGGCCTTCCCGTCATGCAAGGCACCGAAAGGCACCTGATGCAAGGGACCCCAGGGCACGACCAGCAAACGACGCACCTGCTTGGGCAAGGAGACACCTTCCATGCACAACTTGTGCAAGGCCTTGGCCTTCTTGACGACCTTCCGCTTCTTGCTGTGGGGATCGGCCAGGCTGCGCATCAGACTGGATACCTTCCCCTGCAAACGCTCTGCGTCCACTGACCGCCCGGTCATCTTGATTTCCTTGGCGGTGAGAACGAAAGTCAACAGACGCTTGCCATCGTGAAAATAGGCCAGCAAAGCTTCGTCGCGGGCCAGCACGGATTGCACATCCCGCACCCGCGCCGGGTTGACGCTCACCAAGGAACGCCAGCCCTCCCGGGGATTGGGTGCCACGGCACGACCCTGCGCCTTCTTGGAACTTGCCGCCCTCACAAGCCCGGGCGGTGCAAAAGAAGAAGACGGCGGGGGCAGAGCGCGCAACATGTGAGCCCTGGCCTTGCCGAGCGAAGCCTGCCAAGCGGGTTCGCCCAAGGAGATCTTTCGCTCGGCCAACATGTCCAAAAACGCCCGCCCTCGGGCCCGCTCCGCCAAATAGAAAGCCCGGGTCGCGTCGCCTTGATCCATGGCCAGCCCCACGGCGGCAGCGTACAGCCGGGTCTTGGCCATCGCAAAAGATCGCCTGGCACCCTCGGCACCAATTTGAGCTCGCAGGCTCTCCACCAAGTTCATGGCTTCATCCAAAGCCTTCTCTGCCTGGCTGCGCTTACCCATGCCCGCCAGGGCTCGACCCTTCTCGGTCAAGGCCTGCCAGGTGGCATCCGCCTGGCTGCGGCGATTCAACCACTTCAAAGCCGACTCAGCATGAGACAGGGCTTGGCCGAATTTGCCTGAATCGTTGGCAAGTTCGGCCAGATTGGTCTGGGCGATGGCCCCCGCCTTGACGTCGGAAGCTGCCAGGGCTTCGGCCGCCACCTGAACGTACAGCGCCTCCGCCTCCTGCCGCTTGTCTCCCTGCCACAGCCAAAGAGCCCGATCCAACTTCAGCGCCCGACTCAAGACCCCTTGTTCGTTCTTGGGCAATTTGCCCAGAAGCCGAGTACAGGCCTCCAAGATCTTGCCCGCCTTTGCGGTTTTGCCCGCAAAAGTCAAAGAGTGGGCCTGGCCCAACTTGGCCTGCAAGGCCGCCAATGGAAAACGACCAAGCCCTTTTTCGGCCTGAGCGAAAGCCCTTGCGGCCTGAGCGTGTTGTCCCATCACACTCAGGGCCTGGGCGCGGTTGGCGTGCATCAATCCGGTCAGAGACCGGGTGTCCACATGCTGGCCCAATTCCTTGGCGGCCTGTTCGAGATTTTTGGATGCCCGATGATAGTCACCCGCCAAGAGTGCGTCCCGCCCCAACAAAGCCAAAACCCGCGCGCCCAGGTAGGGGTCGGTCAAAGCCAAACTTTCTCGCAGGGGCCTGAGCGAAATCGCGGCCTCCGGCTCGTAGGCGATTACACCGGCATAGGCCGAGAGATAACCAAGCACCACGGCGGGGCGAGAAGCCAAGGGACAAGCCGCGGCGGCTTGGGCCAAGTTCTTCCGGGCCAGACCGAGATCCGAATTAAAGGCTTCG
>JAUVAM010000120.1 GCA_030591745.1 Deltaproteobacteria bacterium | reverse complement strand
GCCCCCGCTGCTGGGCAATCCCGTCATAGAAGGTGTCTTGCTCCTCGGGCAAATTTTCGTCCGGCAGCAAGTCAGGAACCTTGTCCGGATTTTTCCTGGCCTCCTTGGCCGCCAAAATCTCCTGGTAGCGTCGCGCCGCCGAAGGAGCCGCTTTCGCCTTTCTGCCGCGGGACGTATTTTCCAAAGCCATCTCGAAGCCGGTCTTTAAAAGAATCTCTCGCTGCATTTCGTCGGCTTCAGCGATGACACGTTCGCGGGCTTCCAGTTCGTTGGCGAAAAGATCCCTCATAAAACTCGACATTTGCATGGTCTGCTCAACGGGACTGCCACGGAGCAGCTTGTGCAAAGCTTGCTCCATGTCCTTGCAAGAAGCAAAGCGGCGCTTGGGGTTGCGCCGGGTGGCCTTGCGAAGCACGCGAACCAATCGACGGGGCACGTCTTTGCGAAGCACACGGATGGGCGGAATTTCACACTGGTCCACCGCCTCCATGGTGCTGTAATCGGTGTCCCGCTGAAAAAGCCGGGTGGCTGTCAATATTTCGTAGAAAACGACAGCCATGGAGAACTGATCGCTTCGATGATCCATGGGCTTGCCGCGTACTTGCTCTGGAGACATGTAGGCATACTTGCCCTTGAGGACACCCGCCTGGGTCTTGTTCATGCGGGCTTCAGCCTTGGCGATGCCAAAGTCCAAAATCTTGCTCACGCCATCGAAGGAAATGATGATGTTCTGCGGACTCACATCTCGATGGATAACCTTGAGCTTCTTGTCTTCGAACTCGGCCACCTCGTGCGCGTAATGGAGGCCCGCCAAAGAATCAATCATGACCTTCAGCACGAACCAAACGGGAAGCTGCATGTCGTGCAAGCGCACCCGCTCGGCGACCTGCATCAGGTCCCGGCCGAAGATGTACTCCATGGCCAGGTAGGCCACCCCGTTGTCCCGACCCACGTCGTACAGATGCACAATGTTGGCGTGTTTAAGGCAAGCGGCGATGCGCGCCTCGTCCAGGAACATTTCCTGAACTTCCTGCTCGGCGTCCAAATCCTCGCGAATGCGCTTCAAGATCACGGCCCGCTCGAAACCATGCAGGCCTCCCTGGGACGACAAATAGATCTCGGACATCCCGCCGACCGCGATCCGCTTAATTAGCTGATATTTACCCAGCGATTTAATTGTCATGAGGTTTTCCTCATGGCTCAGGGAATAGCACAATGGGAATGAAAATCAAAGCCTCCCGGATCCTCAAGGAGGTACGCGCATTCCTGTTCAGACACGAAGCAAGCTGACAGCCCAAGAATAGCCGCCACCGCCCGTGTAAAAGGCCATGAGGTCTCCTGGCTTGAGACGCTTTTCTTGCCTTGCCCGATCCAAATTATAAAAGACGTCGCCTGTGCCCAAATGCGCCGTCTCGGCCACATAGTCGGCGCTGGAGGCCTTGCCTTGCAGCCCAACCGAATCCAAGAAAAGCAGGTTGTGTCGACGCGAGGCGTTGATCATGACCACGAAGTCGATGGCCTCCATGGCCTCACCAGCCCGACGACAAGCGAGCTCAAACATCTCCCGAGCCACCTTGTTGATACGAGCCCCAAAGTCGCGCACCTCCTGTCGCTCGGTGTATCGCGGGCGGTACATCTGAAAGAGATGACCACCCCGCTCCAATACCTCCGGGGTGAGCTTGTGCACGGCGCCCAACTCGGGGCAGCAAAAGGTCTCGTGGTGCTCACCCCAAGTCTGGCAAGCGAAAGATAAGACCTGGAATTGCTCGGCTCCCCGCTGCAGCACGGCGGCGGAGCCCCCATCGCCGAAAATGAAGGCATGCCCCAGGATGGGTCGCTCCAGGGTCGTGTCCCAGCGCTCAGCGGCACAAATGAGCACGTTCTTCACGTCCGGATCTGTTGCCATCAAAGATCGCGCTACGTTCAAAGCCATGTTCTGGCCATTGCAACCCTGATAGATATCAAAGGTGTAGCTGGTCTCAGACCCCAGATCCGCCTGCACCTTGGCCGAGGCCATCCAGCGAGTGTGATCCTTCAACGAGCCGCAATAAAGAATCACGTCGATGTCAGCCGGGCTCAATCCTGCATCATCCAGGGCTTTGCGAGAGGCCTTGACGGCCATGGAAGAAGGTGTTTCTTCTGGGGCAGCCAGGTGCAAGAACTTGGCCCCAATCTTATCGAATTTCTCCCTGGGGATGCCGCTTTCCCTCACCATCTCCCAGGCATCCGCCCGATTCGCGGGCAAGTATGAACCCACGCCGACGATGCCAGCGATCACTTGACTGTCTTTCTTGGTGCTGTTCATAGGGGCATCATGGATGGCTGGGCTTTGCGGTGCAAGAAGAAATGTCGCCTGCCATAAAGATCAGGACTTAGGCCAAATCGTATTCTTTGATCTTGTCATAGAGGGTGCGTAACCCAAGGCCCAGCTGCTCGGCCGCTTGCTTGCGGTGACCGTCGTTTCGCTCAAGGGCTCGAACAATGGCCTGGCGCTCGATCTGCTTTAGGGATCCGTCCAGAATCAGGGTTTCGGCCGTGTTCGGAGAGACCACCGGACCCAGCACCAAATCCCGGGCCCCGATGAGTCCCTCTTCGCTCAGGATGGCGGCCCGCTCTAAGGCATTGGCCAACTCGCGCACGTTGCCTGGCCAGGCATGCCTTTCCAGCGCCCGCTTGGCATCTGGCTCCAACCGCAGAGGCAAACCACGCCTGGCGGCCAGAAGACCCAGCAGGTGATCACTCAGGGCCGGGATATCACCCGGGCGCTTTCGCAAAGGGGGTAGAGTCACCGGAAAGACCGCCAAACGATGAAAAAGATCCTCGCGAAAACGCCCTTCCGCCATGGCGCGCTGAAGATCCTGGTTGGTGGCGGCCACGATGCGCACGTCCACCTCAATGCTGCGAGTCGAGCCCACCCGCTCGAAGGAGCGCTCTTGAAGCACACGCAACAGCTTGGCCTGAAGCTCGGGCTTTATCTCGGACACTTCATCCAGCAACAAAGTGCCGCCATCGGCCAGCTCAAAGCGTCCCCGCTGTCGTTGATGCGCACCCGTGAAGGCCCCCTTCTCGTGACCGAAAAGTTCGCTCTCGAGCAGGGTGGCGCTCAGGGCCGCGCAATTGACCGCGACAAAAGGGCCATCTGCCCGGGGGCTCTTGTGGTGCACTCTTCTGGCGGCCACTTCTTTTCCCGTGCCGCTCTCGCCGATGAGCAAGACGGTCACATCCGTAGCGGCCGCTTTGTCCAATTCGACCAGCACCCGACGCATGACGGGATCCTCGGCCACCATCTCCATGGGCTTGGGCACGTTCACGCGGTCCCGCAGGCGTCGGCGCTCCAGGGCTCGACCGGCCACCAGGCGCAGGTCATCGGGGCCGGACAGGGGTTTGGTCAGGTAGTCGAAAGCGCCCAGCTTCATGGCCTCCACCGCGGTGTCGACGCTGCCATGGGCCGTCAAGACCACCACTTCCATCTCCGGGTTCTTCGCTCGCACGCGCCGCAACAACTCCATCCCAGAAAGCCTGGGCATTTTCAAATCCGTGAACATGAGATGGTAGGCTTGGATGTCCAACTGTTCCAGCGCGGCCTGCCCGTCGACAGCCTGGTCCACTCGGTGTCCTTCGTCCGCCAGGGCCTCCGCCATGAAACTACGGATTCCCTCCTCGTCATCCACCACCAGGATCGCGCTCATGAATCAACCCCTCTCTCGGCAGGAAGCCAAATGGAAAACACCGCCCCGCACTCGGGGTGGTTGGCGGCCTGAATGCGACCCCCGTGGCCTTCGACGATGCGCTTGGCGATGGCCAGCCCCAAACCCGTGCCCTTGATCCGCCCGGTGATGAAAGGCTCGAAAATCTGCGCCTCCGAGCCGGTCACCACACCCGGGCCCCGATCCCTGATGTCGATGCGCACACCCTGCGCATCGAGACGCAGACTCAGCGTCACCGGCCCCTCCGAAGGGGCTGCCTGCATTGCATTGTCCAACACGTTGCCCAAGGCACGAGCCAAGCGCTCCTTGTCCATGGGCCAAAGGGGCAATTTGTCCGGCAGGTCAAGCTCCATCCTGGAGCTGCCCGCCCCCTCCGCCATCCCTCGAAGCAAGGCGAGCAGATCCCCGTTCTCGAGTTGAAGCCGCCCGCTCCGCACGAAATCCAAAATCTCCAAGGTCAGTTTTTCCAAGCGCAAACTCTCTGAAAGCACCTGCTCTGCGTTCTTTCTTGATGGATGATCCTGTTCGAGCTTTTCTTCCAACAATTGGGCGTGGCCTTTCAACGAGGCCAGGGGGTTGCGGATCTCGTGACCCAAAACCGCCGACATCTCACCCAGGGCGGCCAGCCTGCGTTTGTCCTCCAACTGACGAGCATACTGCTCTGCCTGCCGGGACCAATACCAGAGCATGCCGGCGGCAAGCCAAAGCAGAAGGGCCGCGCCGGCACCCACGACAAAAAACAAAATCGCCTGACTTCTGAGGGACTGGGCCAGGCGCGGCTCAAACTCCAGCACCAAGTAGCGATCGCCCCACATCCGGCGCATGCGCCCCCAGCCCCGGCCGGGACCCTGCCCTCGACCACGGCCACCCGCCAACTTGTCCGCCGCCCGAATCCGAGTACCATCATTGATTTCCTGCATGGCCAACTGACCGGGCAGCGGCAGCGTGCCTGTCCAGGCCTTACCCATGTCACGCCCCACCGCGACCACCATGGCCCCCCCTGCGTCCAACAAACCCAAAGCGACCACTTCTTGATCCGCCAAATCATCTAAAACTTGTTGCAGGTTGCCGACCTCCGGTTGGCCCCCCGCCAGGGCCAGCGAGCGTCTGGCCGCCAACATCAAATCAGCCGCCCGAGCCTTGTTCACTTGCGCCGCGTTTTCCCTGGCGAAGACCATGCTCATCAGCCCCACCACCAAAAGGGACAGGCCCGTGGCCAAACTGAGAATCAGAAATCCCCAGCGTGTCCAGCTCTGTCTATGGTTCGACTGCTTCATGCCTGCCTCGATCAAAAATGGGCGTGGCCTATTTCAGGCCACGCCCAGCATAACCGTCCATCGAACGGGGCTCAAGTCGACTTACCAGCCGCCGCCACCCATGCCGCGACCGCCACCGCCCATGCCACGACCCATGCCTCGTCCCTGACCGCGTCCACCTCTGCGGCCATAACCATTGCCGAGGCCGTAACCATTGCCCGGGCCCGGGCATCCCTGGAAAACAGCACGCTGCTCAGGGGTCAAAATCGCTTGAACCGCGAGTTGAAGATCCACTCGAATCTGGCGCAACCGTACGCGCAAGATATCCATCTCGGCATGCTTGGCCTTGATGGCCTTGGCGTTGGGCTCCTTGGCCGACCAAAGAACCTGCAACTCAGCGCGCTTCACGTTCAGCTTGGCATTGGCATCGGCCGAGGCCTTCACAAAATCGGCCCTCATTACGCTAACGCGCTGCTGTTGTTCCGCGGTTAAATTCAAACCAATGAGGCCATACCCATTGCCCATGCCATTGCCCATGCCATAGCCAACCCGGCCCTGACCCTGGCCGTAGCCCTGCCCATAGCCCTGCCCATAGCCCTGCCCATAGCCCATGCCGCGACCTCTGCCACGCCCGCGGGCATCGACCGACGGTATCCAGGCCAACATGGCCACGGCCGCCACCGTCACAATCAATCCACTTCGCCATTTCATGCCACTCAAATTCGCCAGATTGTTCATGGTTCACCTCCGTAGACCATGGGGTTTGTCTTTCTGGCAAGCTATAAAGCAAGGCCCGTGCCAAGAAACAACCACAAAAACAATCCAACAAAATCAATCACATGTGTTTTTCCTCCTGGGAGCCCGTTTCCATTAACTGCGATATCCGCATACCGCGATGCGGATCTTGCAGGCACCATTTGCTCTGGCCTCCCCTCTGAGCATTTGCTATGTTCCCGGCCAAGGAGGCTTGTCCAATGGAAATGAAAGAAGTCGTGATCGTCAGCGCCTGCCGCACCCCCGTCGGGGATTTCGGCGGCAGTCTCAAGGGCGTGCCCGCCAAAAAGCTGGGTGCACACGTCATCCAAGAAGCCATCCGCCGGGCCGGCATCGAGACCACGGCCGTGGACGAAGTTATCTTGGGCTGTGTGCTGCCTCACGGCATGGGCCAAAACCCTGCCCGCCAGGCCGTGCTCACCGCCGGTCTGCCCATGGGCATCGAGTGCATCACGCTTAACAAGGTCTGCGGCTCCGGCCTGAAAGCCGTCATGCTGGCGGCCCAGGCCATCGCCTGCGGAGACGCCGAGGTGGTGGTGGCCGGCGGCATGGAGAACATGAACCAGGCGCCCTATATGTTGCCCAAAGCCAGACAAGGCTATCGCATGGGTGCCGCCAAGATAATAGATGCCATGGTGCACGATGGGCTCTGGGACGCAAACAACGACATCCACATGGGCGTCACGGCGGAACACATCGCCACCAAGTTCGACATTGGCCGGGAGGCTCAAGACGCCTTCGCCAAGGCCTCCAACGAGAAGGCGCTGGCCGCCCAGGCCGCGGGCAAATTCGACGCAGAGATCACGCCCGTGCCCATCCCCCAGCGCAAGGGCGATCCCATCGACTACGCCAAGGACGAAAGCCCCAGGGACTCAAGCTTGGAGACCCTCGCCAAGCTCCGCTCCGCCTTCCAAAAAGACGGCACGGTCACGGCGGGCAACGCCTCCAAAATTTCCGACGGGGCTTCCGCCCTGGTGGTCATGTCTGCTGAAAAAGCCAAGGCCTTGGGCTGTACTATCCTTGCCAAAGTCGGTGCCCAGGCCTCGGCTGCCCAGGATCCCATGGACGTGTTGGTGACCCCCATGTTGTCCATCCCCAAAGCTTTGGGCAAAGCCGGCTTGAAGATCGAGGACATCGACCTGCACGAGGTCAACGAGGCCTTCGCGGTCTCCACCATCGCCGTGCAGCGCGAGCTCAAAATTCCGGAAGACCGACTCAATGTTCACGGTGGTGCCATCGCCCTAGGCCATCCCATCGGCGCCTCCGGAGCCAGGGTCCTGACGACCCTGCTATTTGCCATGCAGGACCGAAATTTGAAACGTGGCATGGCGTCTCTTTGTCTGGGCGGCGGTGAAGCCGTCAGCCTGATCGTGGAACGCCCCTAACCCAAAAACCGCAGGCTCTCAAAAAGGAACCAGACCATGTCCAGTCGAGAAGTCGTGATCCTGTCCGCCAAACGCACTCCCGTCGGCACCTTCGGCGGCAGCCTGGTCAAAACCTCAGCCGTAAAACTGGGCGAGATCGCCGTGCGTGCAGCCCTGGAGGCCGCCGGCATCAAGGGCGAGCAAGTCGATGAGGTCATCTTAGGCTGCGTACTGCAGGCCGGCTTAGGTCAAAACGTGGCACGCCAGGTAAGCCTGGCCGCAGGCATTCCCCAGGAAGTGCCTGCCATGACCATCAACAAGGTCTGCGGTTCGGGCCTGAAATCCGTCATGTTGGCCGCCCAGGCCATCCGCGCGGGAGACGCCGAGATCCTCGTTGCCGGCGGCACGGAAAACATGAGCGCCGCGCCCTATGCCGTGCCCAATGCCAGATGGGGTGCCCGCATGGGCAAACAGGATCTGGTGGATCTCATGGTCCACGACGGCCTGTGGGAGATCTTCAACGACTACCACATGGGCATCACGGCCGAAAACATCGCCGAAAAATACAACCTGAGCCGAGAGCAACAAGACAAATTCGCCCACACCAGTCAGCTTCGAGCCAAGGCGGCCATCGAAGCCGGTCGATTCAAAGACGAAATCGTGCCGGTGGTCATGCCGCAGCGTAAAGGTGATCCCAAGATTTTCGATACGGACGAGCATCCCAGGGCCTCGACCTTGGAAAAAATGGCGGGACTGAAACCAGCCTTCAAAAAAGACGGCACGGTGACGGCCGGCAACGCCTCGGGTATCAACGACGGGGCCGCGGCCATTGTGGTGGCAAGCGCCGACGCCGCTGAGAAATTGGGCATTGAGCCTCTGGCCCGCATCCGGTCCTTCGCTTCCGCCGGCGTGGATCCGGCCTTCATGGGCCTGGGCCCCATCCCGGCCAGCCGCAAGGCCTTGGAAAAAGCCGGCCTGGGCGTAGGCGATCTGGAGCTGGTTGAAGCCAACGAGGCCTTCGCCGCCCAAAGCCTGGCCGTGGTCCGCGATCTGGAACTCAACATGGACATCACCAACGTCAACGGTGGTGCCATCGCCTTGGGCCACCCCATCGGTGCCTCCGGTGCCCGCATCCTGACCACGCTGCTTCACGAAATGGTCAAACGAGACGCCAAACGAGGCCTGGCCACCCTCTGCATCGGCGGCGGACAAGGCTGCGCCCTGATCGCCGAGCGGTAAT
>JAUVAM010000007.1 GCA_030591745.1 Deltaproteobacteria bacterium | reverse complement strand
GGGCCGAGGTGATGGCCGAGCGTTTGGCCTACATTCACGGACAAGAGCCCATCGACGTGCTCTTGCCGACCCTGGATTCAGAACTGCCGCCCCTGCTGAAGTTGGGTGATGAACTCAAGCGCATGGGGATTAAGAGTTTTTTGCCAAGAGAAGACGATCTGAAGCTGCGTTCCAAGGCCAAGTTCTATGATCTCAAGACCAACCTGGGCATTCAAGTGCCCAAGAGCCTGGCCATCTCCGACGCTTCCGCCATTCGCAAACTGGACGATGAGTTCAAATTCCCGGTCATGGTCAAAGGGCAGTTCTATGATGCCTATATCGCCTATTCCCCCATGGAGGTGGAAGGCCACTTCCAACGCATTCGCTCCAAGTGGGGTCTGCCGGTGGTGATCCAGGAGTTCATCCCGGGCGAAGAATTCGATGTGGTGGCCTTGGGCGATGGCGAAGGCGGTCTCGTGGGCGCGGTGCCCATGCGCAAGATGCAGTTGACGGACAAGGGCAAGGCCTGGGGTGGCATCACCATCGCCGATCCGGCCTTGAGCGCCTTTGTCGCGGAGGCCATGGCCAAGTTGAAATGGCGCGGGCCCTGCGAAATGGAAGTGATGAAGTCGCAACGGGATGGGGCTTTTTACCTGCTCGAGATCAACCCGCGTTTTCCGGCCTGGGTTTACCTCTCCGTGGGCGCGGGGCGCAACTTGCCCTGGGCCGCGGTGCGGTTGGCCCGCGGCGACAAGGTCGAGCCCATGCCGCCCGCCGAACCCGGCGTCATGTTCCTGCGCTATTCCTTTGAGCAAATTTGCACCCTGGCCGACTACGAGGCTTTGACCACCAAAGGCGAACTGCAACGACACGGAGAGCAGCCATGAGCAAGCTATCCTGGGAAAAACCCACCATCATCAAGCACGCTGGCGGCCTGGCCAATAAGTTCGGTCAGGGCGTTTCCCGTCGCACCCTGTCGCGTATCGACGGCGTTGAAGTGGAGGCCTTGATCGATCGCTTCGGCACGCCCCTGTTTGTTTTTTCCGAGCATCGACTCAGGCAGCGAGCCCGGGAGGCCAAGAGGGCTTTTGAGCTTCGCTACCCCAAGGTGCAGTTCTCATGGTCCTACAAGACCAATTACTTGGACGCAGTCTGTCGTATTTTTCATCAGGAAGGTGCCTGGGCCGAAGTGGTCTCGGAGATGGAGTACGACATGGCCCGCCGGCTCGGCGTGCCGCCTGAGCAAATTTTATTCAACGGGCCTTACAAGCCCGAAGAATCCTTGCGCAAGGCCTTGGCCGAGGGTGCGCGGGTGCACATCGACCACTACGAAGAGCTGTATTTGGCCGAGCGCATCGCCAAGGAACTGGGCCGCGTGGTGCCGGTGAGCATCCGGGTCAACATGGATACGGGCATCCATCCCCGTTGGGATCGCTTTGGATTCAACCTGGACACGGGCGAGGCCCTGGACGCGGCGCGCCGAATTCACACCGGCGGCGCTTTGACCTTGGATGGCCTGCACTGCCACATCGGGACCTTCATCTTGGAGCCCAGCGCCTATGGTCAGGCGGCCTCCAAGATGGCCGCCCTGGCAAAGCAACTGCGCCAGGAAACGGGCATGCACATCGATTTCATCGACCTGGGCGGCGGCTTTGCCTCCCGGTCGACTTTGCACGAGCAGTATGGTCCTGGCGCGGACAGCGCCCCGGCTTTGGACGACTACGCCGAGGCGATCACCAGCGCGCTTTTGTCCGCGGGTTTCGCACCGGAGGACATGCCCACCCTGCTTTTGGAGACCGGCCGGGCCATGGTGGATGAGGCCGGCTTCATGTTGACTCGCGTAGTGGGCAACAAGCGCCTGGCCGACGGTAGCCGTTCGATCATCATCGACGCGGGCGTGAACGTGTTGTTTACGTCTTTTTGGTATCGACACGATGTCCTGCCCGTGACGGATCGGGGCGGCATGCAGGAAGAGACCGTGGTCTATGGTCCTTTGTGCATGAACATCGACGTGGTTCGCCCCTCCGTCCTGCTGCCGCCTTTGGAGGCGGGAGATCCCCTGGTCATCCGACCGGTGGGGGCTTACAACGTCACGCAGTGGATGCAATTTATTCGATTGCGTCCGGCGGTGGTGCTGGTGGGCGAGGACGGCTCGGTGGACGTCATCCGCGAGGCCGAGACCTTGGATGACGTCAAGGGGCCGGAGCGATTGCCCGAGCGACTGGCCAACAAGTCCTGATGCCCAATTTCGCCGACAGTCTGGATCACGCCAAGGGCGTCTTGCGCTCCATCTTGTGGGGCTACGCCCAGATCTATTTTGGCAAAAGATACATCAGTGGCCTGTTGTTTTTAGCTGCAACCTTCGTGGTCCCCTGGCACGGGCTTTCCGGCCTGGTGGCCCTCCTTTTGACCAATGTTTGGGCCCTGGTCCTGGGGCGTCCCGTGAAGCATATCGAAGAGGGCTACTATGCCTTCAACGGCTTGCTGGTGGGTTTGGCCTTGGGGCTCTTTTTTCGCTTTTCGCCGGCCTTCGCCCTGGTGCTGGTTTTGGCCAGTTTGTTGACGGTTCTTTTTGCCGCGGGGCTTAGGAACCTTTCCGAAAGATACTTGGGCCTGCCTGTACTGAGCCTGGCTTTTGTTTTTGTGACCTGGATCGCCCTTCTGGCCACTCGGCGTTTTGCCGGGGTGGAGTTCACGGTGGACACGGTGCTGGTGGCGGGCCTGGGGGCTGGTTGGCTGCCGGACTGGTTCGAGCTTTACCTGCGCTCGTTGGGTGCGGCCTTTTTTCAGCTCAGCGTTCTGTCGGGCATGCTGGTGATGGCGGGTTTGCTGATTTTTTCTCGATGGGCTTGGATTCTGTCCGTCATCGGTTTTGCGTCGGGTTGGGCTGTTTACCGGGTTTTGGGCGGCGTGTCGTCCGACTTGTACAGTGAGTACATTGGTTTTAATTTCATCCTGACCGCCATTGCCGTGGGCGGCATCTGGTTGGTCCTGAGACCGGCCAGTATGCTGCTTGCAGCGGTGGCCGCGGCTTTGTCTGCCCTTTTGTCGGCGGCCGCCATGAGTTTGCTCAAACCTTTGGGCCTGCCGATCTTGGCCATGCCCTTCATCATGGCCGTGCAGCTCATTCTGTTTGCGATGCTGATCCGCCCCAAGGCGGGCCGCTTGCAGATGGTGCCCGGCGATCCGGACAGCCCCGAGCGCAACTTAAGCCGGGCGACCTACATGGCGCGTCGCTATCCCGACCCCCGCATGCCCGTATTCTACCTGCCCGTCATGGGCCGTTGGTTGGTCAGCCAGGGGCCCGGAGGCGCCACCACGCATCAGGGCCTTTGGTCCCATGCCTGGGATTTCGAGGTGGACGACGAAGAGGGCAGGCGTTTCCGCGGGGAAGGCGAGAAGGTGGATGATCACTTTGCCTGGGGCAAGCCGGTCATGGCGCCGGCGGAGGGTCGGGTCATGCGGGTGGTCAAGCACCTGGCGGACAACCCGATAGGCGAAGTGGATACGCAGACCAACTGGGGCAATTTGGTCATCCTTTGGCACGGGGCGGACGTGTTCTCGGCGCTTTGTCATCTGGCCAAAGATTCGGTGACGGTGGCCGAAGGCGAGACCGTGACCAGGGGGCAGATTGTCGCCAAGGTGGGCAATTCAGGCCGCTCCCCTGTTCCCCATTTGCATATGCAGATTCAGGCCTCGGCGGAGGTCGGTGCCCAGACCCGTCAGGCCGAGTTCATCCACTACCGCAGTTTTACAGAGGCCGACTCGGACGGGGTCTATGTGACCCATGGAAGCCCGGCTGCCGACAGCCACGTGGAAGGGGTGGACGTGGACGAAGTGGTGCGGGCGGCGGTGACCTTGGCGCCTGGACTGAGTTGGCGTTGGCAGGTGGAGCAAGGTGAGCGCAGAGGCGAAGAATGCTGGCAAAGCAAGATCGATCCTCTGGGGACCCGGTTGCTGCAAGACGATGAGGGAAGAGCTCGCTTGCGCTTTTTTGCTGATGACCACTATACGACTTTGCTGGACTACGAGGGTTCGAAGACCAGGCTCTTGGCTTTGTTCTATCTGGGCATGCCTCGCCTGCCCTACCTCAAGGATCGGGATCTGGGCTGGGAAGATCAGCCTTCCCCGGAGGTTTTCCTGTCGGCTCCGGGTCGGCTGGTGCATGAACTCGCCTTGCCGTTTTTCGAACTCAACCGCCTGACGACGAGTAGTCATCTCATGCCGGGCCGGATGCCGTCTTCGGTACGCCTGGTGACCCGCCTGCAACTGGACGGTGCGCCTTGGGCCAGTCGCCGGCTGCCGGATCGTATTGAAATTGAATTCGAACCCGGATCGGGACCGGTGGCCATCGATGGCTTTCTGGGTGATGAACAGATTCTGAAAGCGCGGGTGAGTGCATGAATTGGTGCTTGGCCATGGCATGGTTGCTGTTGGCTTCAGGGCCCGGGCAGGCTTCGGCTCACGAGCAAGCCATCGATCAGCTGAGGATAGAGCTTGCCGCACAACCCAATCGTTTGGACTTGTGGCTTGCCATAAGCTGGCGGCAAGAAATGGCCGGCCATCCAGATGCGGCCCTGGCTTCTGCGGAGAAGGCTCTGGCCCTCGCCGACGTCTACGATACACGGCTGCGCTTGGGCTGGTTGCTGCTGCAAGCCGAGCGTTGTCCGGAGGCACTCGTTCATTACCGGGCAGCAAGCTCGCATGCTCCCGCCTCCGAAGATCCTTTGTTGGGTCAGCAGGCTTGTCTGGTCAAGGCCGAGGATTTCCCCGGGGCCTGGATGGTGGGCGATCGCTTGCTCAAGCTTAACCCGGACAACCTTTGGGCGCTGAGGCGTCAGGCCTACACCTTGTCCATGCTGGAGCGCTTCGAAGAGGCCGAACCCTTGTATCGGCGGGTTCTGCGCGAAAGCCCGAATGACCCGGAGATGCGATTGGGCTTGGGCTGGTGCCGCTTGCGGGCCGGCGATCTGGATGACGGACATCGCCAGTGTGCCCTGGCCGCGGAGAAGCTTAAAAACGATCCGCGTGTGGAGGCCTGCCTGGAATCGGGCGAGTCGAAAGGAGTGATTTTCACAGGCTCCCTGTTTTCCAGTTTCTTGAATTACAGCGGGCAGACCGATCAGCTGAGCCTCGCGACCCTCAGTTTGTCCGCCGCTCTGAACTTTGAAAACGGCCTGGAGCTGGTGGCCGGCCTCACCTTGATCAAGGCCGCCGCCAAGGTCTCCAGCGGGGACTATGGTCAATCCAATCCCGTTTTGTCTTTGGGGTACGCGGATGGGGCCTGGCGATGGCGTGGGGTCTTTACGTACCTCGTGGCGGACAACGAATATATGCGCAGCACGCCCATCATCACGGCCAAGATGCAGCGCCTGGGCGAGGTCGCGGATTTTGATCTTGAAATCAACGGCACTTGGTACGGGGCGCTGATGGTCCTGCAGGTCTCCCCGGGCTTGCGTTGGCATCTGCCCGGCGAGGTGGACCTTTTCGTCGGAGGCGAGGTCATCGGCTTGTCAAAGAGAAGCGTTCTGATGGTGCCCGGTGCCTGGGGGTCAGTCGACACGGGCTGGACCTGGTATGGTTCCGGCAAGTTTTGTTTGAGCTGGCAGGCCTTGGAGAATTGGAGCCTGCACGCAGGCGGCTTTTATGGACTGCGCCGCTTTGCTGTGGATGATGGGGGCTGGTCGGTCTGGAATAACGACGATCGCTTTCTTGCCGGTTATCAGGTTGGGACCCACGTAAACATTAGCCGGCACTGGTCTTTGTTTGCCGAGTTCCGGCATCTTTTTGGCGACCAGCAGGACGGCGCGGATGCGGACTTCATGCTCGTCGGTGGTGTGGCTGGTATGCGCGCATGGTATTGATGTGACCCTTCAAGAGGAGAACGAAATATGACAGGCAAGAGGCTGGCATTGGGTGTGATGGCCATGTGGCTGACTTTGGTTGGCGCAAAGAGCACCTTGGCGCAGGCGGAAGATGGCATCCCTGAACTTTTTGAGTCGTCTTTTGCCTACGAGGCCACCGGCAACATGGACCGTGCCCTTAACGATGTGTTGCAGGTGCTGCGCAAGGACACCAGCCATTACATCGCCACATTCAGAGCCGGCTGGTTGTACTACCGAAAGGCTCGCCACGACGAGTCCATCACCTATTACAAGAAAGCCTCGGCCCTGCGCCCCAAGGCCATTGAGCCCAAGCTGGGCCTGATGTTGCCCTTGATGGCGGTCAGGCAATGGGCGGTAGCTGAAAAACTCGGCGAAGAGCTTTGCTTGCTTGCGCCTCATCACTACCTGGCGGGCAGCCGTCTGGCTTTCATATACTTTTCTCAGGGCAAGTACGCCAAGGCTCTGAAACAGTATCAGCAGGTTTTGGAGTCCTACCCCAGCGAGTTGGAGATGATGCTGGGGCTGGGTTGGACCTATCTGCGAATGGGCCGCAAAGCAGAGGCCAAAAAGATGTTTGACCAGGTGCTTCGCATTCGACGGAGCAACCTCAATGCCCGCAGCGGCTTGGAAGTCCTGGCTGCTACCAGCCAGTAGAATCTGTCTAATCTGATTGCTCGATTTGAACGTACTCCGAATCGCTGGCACCGCCCTTCAAGAAGGTCTCCAGATCCTTGAAGAATCGTCGGCTGAATCTCTCCGCTCCAAGGGCGTTGAGGTGTATGGCATCGCGAAACAATCGCTTTTGTTTATAGGCTCCATCGTAGTCGAAGACCTTGAACCCCCATCGGCGGGCGGCGAAGCGTAGGGCTCGCCGGCTGGGACCGGCCGGATCCAGCCCTTGAGGGCCGAATACCACCAGGGGGGCAGCGCGGGGCGGTACCCAAACCACCAAGCCCACGCCGTGGCTTCGGCACAAGCGGGCGATTCGTTCGAGTACGTAAACCATCACATGGTTCGACAGCAGTCGCGGATCGGATACCCGAGTCAGAGGCCTTTCCTCGTAGCTGGTCCGGTGGCCGTGGATTTCAAACCATTGGTTCTTGTTTAGCTGATGTTGAAGTTGGGTCAGGGCGATCCGGAAGCGTCGAGCATTACCAGCCGCATCGGCGGGCAGGCCGATGGCTCGCTCCAAGTCGAGCAGTTCGGGATTGTATATGGCTTGGTTGGCGTTCCATGGACCTGGAAAAGTCTCAGTCTTTTCCCGGAAACCTATCAGGAAATCGTTGGCAAAGGTGAAGTTGACCTCCAGCAGGAGCACGTCCGGGGGGGAGACCGCGAGGAGCATTCTGAGGCGGTCATCGAAGCGATCTATCGGGGTGACGTGGGTCCACAGGCTGAACAGTTTCATATGGAGGCGCTTGCCCAGGCTGTCCGCCTCAGCTTGAACCAGGGCAAGGCCCGTGGGCGATGAGCCCAGGGCCACCAGAGTGCTAGGTGCATCGGCGTCGCCCACCCATCGTGGTGTTTTGAGCTTTTGACTCTCAGAGCAGTTGTCGGAAACCTTTCGCAGGATGGCTTCCATCTGGTCCTCGTCCGATCGCAAGAGGTCGTAGACGTTCCGGTGGCTGCCGACGCCAGCGTAGGTGTAGAGCAGGAAGTTGGCGCTCCAGATGATTCCAAGGGGAATCAGTGCCAGGGGGATGACAAGGAGAGAAGACCATTTTGAATTGGCCATATAAGCCTCAGAATTGAAAGTACACGAAAGGCACGAGCCCGTCGTGGCGGAGTTGGAGGAAGGCGAAAGCCAGCCCGCCCCATAGGATGGCTCGCATCGGCAATGTTTGGCTCAGCAGGATCAGGCGGGCGCGGGCGACGGCCGCCCCCAGGTGAACAATAAGCACCGCGCCCAGTAGGGCGGCGATGAAGTGCAGATTTACGTTGCTCAAGTTGGTTGCTTCAAAGTCCACCTGCCAGGAGAGAAACATCTTGTCCCACAGGGCGAAGGTGGCCGGTGCCGTGCCTGCTCGAAAGGGCACCCACATCGCAGTGACCAAAACGAACCAGATAAGAATAGCCAGGGCCCGCTTGCCCGGCAATCCTTCCAGTCGATGCTTCACGGGGCGAGCCAGGCGGTATAATATCAGTAGCAAACCATGTCCTAGCCCCCAAAGGAGAAAGCGGTAGTGGGGCCCATGCCACAACCCTCCCAAGAGCATGGTTAGGAGCAGGTTGGCCAGGGTTCTACTCCGCCCCATGCGGTTGCCCCCCAGAGGGACATATAGGTAGTCTCGTAGCCAGCTGGACAAGCTGACGTGCCAGCGATTCCAAAACTCGGAGGGGCTGGCTGATAGATAGGGCAGATCGAAGTTTTCGGGAATGCGATATCCCAAAATGCGCGCCAGGCCGATAGCCATGTCCGAGTAGCCGGAGAAATCCAGGTAGATTTGTAAACCGAAGCAGGCCGCCCCCAGCCAGGCCATAGGTGTGTCCACTGCGTCCGGTGCAGCGAAAACCGCGTCCACCAGGGTGCCCAGGGTGTCCGCTACGACCACCTTTTTTACCAGGCCGATCAAAATTCTCTGCAAGCCACTCAACAGGCGTTCTGCGTCAAACGGGTCTCCGCCTTCCCTGATTTGCGGCAAGAAATCTCGGGCCCGCACGATGGGGCCGGCAACCAGTTGGGGAAAGAAGGCCACATAGGTGGCGAAGTTAAGAAAGGAGCGCTCGGCCGTGATTTCCCGGCGATACACATCGATGGTATGGGACATGGATTGGAAGGTAAAAAAGGAGATGCCCACAGGAAGAGTGATTTGCCACATCTCGATTTGGCTCTGAATCTGAAAGAACTCAAGGAAGTCGTTTGCCAGGCTGGAGAAAAAACCAAAATACTTGAAGGCGGCCAGCAGCCCCAAGTTGCTAGCCAGGGAAAGCACCAACCATCGTTTGCGCGGACGTGGGTTTTCCGACGCCTGGATGCGTAGCCCGCAGACATAGTCGATGAGGGTCGACGCCAGAATCAAAGCGGAGAAACGGGGGTCCCAGGCCATATAAAAGTAGTAGGAAGCGAGCAGTAGCAGCCACTTACGTGTCGGACCCCGATAGATCTGGGCGAAGGTCGCCACCACGACGAAGAACACGAAGAACTCTAGGGTTTGGAAGAGCATAATGCCGGTCCTTGGACGGTGGCTCGAATTTCAGGCGGACAAGGCCGAAGTTTTCCACACATGCTCTAAACTTCAAAATTTAAACGAGAAAAGGAAGATCTCGACAAGGAGTGGAAAGAATGAAGAGTAATGGCAAACAAAGAAAAATGCCCTCACTTGCAGGGATGTTGCTTGGAGTAGTCGGCTTTGTAGTGGTATTTTGACGATTGTGGAGCCAAGGCCTGAGCCCAGCTTGGGCCATATGCGGCTCCAGGGCCAGGGAGGAAGCGCCAGCATGAGATTTTACCGCAACTTCGCAGGGTTCTGTTTGACTTTGATGCTGACCGCATGCGGCGGCGGTGAGCCTGAGCCCGTGCTTGATGGCTGTGACTATGCCGAGGGACAGAAGGCGCCGGCGATCACCGGTGTGGTTTATCACGACCAGGACTTGAGTGATCTTTCCCTTTACGAGGCGGGCTATCATCGGGGTGATGCTTTTGATGTAGAGCGAGAGGTTGTCCTGCGTGGACCCTCCGGCGAGCGAGTTTTTTATACCTGTGAGGATGGTTTTTTTTGCATTCGGTGAATTGGCACCCGGGCTTTATCACGTGGGACCCGAGTTGGCCGCCGAGGAATGGACCGCTTCGAAGAATTTGGCATCGCGCCTGGTCTCCGCGCTCGACAGCGGCTCGGTCAAGATGGTGACCATCGGTGATAGTTTGCCGGTCTGGGGCGGGAGTCCTCGATTTCCGGCTTTGGTTGCCGAGCGCCTGGGCGAGTTGGCCGTGGTTGAATCCATCAATGCAGCAGAGGCCGGCACCGAGAGCGCTCAGTGGACCCCTGGCATGCGGCGTTTCGAGGATCTCAGAGACGATTTCGCGACCGCTGACCTGATCTTGATTTCTTTGGGCGGCAACGACGTGCTTTACTTTGCCAACGACAAGTTTCAGGCGGGTGATATCGATGGACTGTTCAACGGGCTGAACGATTTTGTCATGATCGTATTGGAGCGGGTGCGCGACATCGTGGCCGAGATTCGTGTTGAGAATCCCGACGTGGATGTGGCTTACCTGCTTTATCCCAACTACGGGCGCTCAGATGCTTGGGCCCATTGGATCGGTGAGGCCATGCAGCCGACGATCATCGCCAAGCTGGGTGAGGCAATCGAGCTCATCCGAAGCTCCATCACGCCCGAGGACCGATTGTTGCTTGTTGATCTGTATAGTGCCTGGGCAGACGTTGCGCCCCTGGATGATTTGTTGGTAGATGAGTTGCACTTCAATGCCGTTGGCCATGATTGGGTTGCCGACGAGTTCTTGCAGTCTTTCGGCTGCGCACGGATTGGCGGCGGTTCTTTTGGACAGAGCAAGCATTATGGCATCGTCCCTTAGGGAGGGTAGATGAACGAAAAGGGCAAGAAAGAAGTGATTTACGATCTGAAACCCATCAAGGCGCCGGTGGCCTCGGGCGCAAGCCTGAAGATGCTCTGCGCATTGGTGGAAAACGGTGCCACGGGGGCTCTGTTGGCGGGAAATCTGTTGGCCCAGACCGGCGTTAAGGCGATGCGTGCGGCCCAGGCTGATGCCTTGCATCCGCTCACCCCGCCTTTGCCCCGGGTTGAAGAGCCGGACTTGTCGGCGGGGCCTTTGGATGCCGAGCGTTTGCAGGCTTTGCCCGCCTCCAAGGCGGCCGAGTCTTCATTCCGTTTCGAGACGGCGGCTGATTTGGTGCGTGCATTCAAGGAAGGCAAAAGCACGCCGGAGAAGGTGGCCGAAAAGATTCTGGCCGCATGTCGGGCTGACGATGAGCGAGAGCCGCCCATGAGGGCCTTTATTTCACAGGATGAAGAAGACGTGATGCGGCAGGCCAAAGACGCCACCCGTCGTTACGCCGGGGGTATTCCCCTGGGTCCCCTGGATGGGGTGCCTGTGGCGATTAAGGACGAACTGGATCAGAAGGGTTACGGGACCACTGTCGGGACGCGTTTTCTCGGCAAGACCATCGCGTCGGAAGACGCCTGGGCCGTAGCGAGCTTGCGTCGGGCGGGTGCCGTGCTCATCGGCAAGGCCAACATGCACGAGATCGGCCTGGGTGTGACCGGTGTCAACCCGCATCATGGTCCGGCAAGAAATCCTTACGATCCGACTCGGGCCACGGGCGGTTCGTCTTCCGGTCCGGCGGCCTGCGTGGCGGCGGGCCTGGGGCCGGTGGCCGTGGGCGCGGATGGCGGGGGTTCCATTCGCATTCCCGCGGCGCTCTGTGGTCTGGTCGGCCTCAAGCCCACTTTTGGTCGTGTCAGCGAACGTGGCGCTGCGCCTTTGTGTTGGAGCGTGGCCCATGTGGGTCCCATCGGTGCCACGGCCCGGGATGTGGCTTTGGCTTATGGTCTCATGGCGGGCATCGATCCCGAGGACGGCAATACTCATCTGCAACCCTCGGTCAGCCTGGATGAAATGCGCCGGCCGGACCTCAAGAAAATCAAGTTGGGCATTTACCGGCCATGGTTCGAAGATGCCTCGGAAGACATCGTGGCGGCATGCCAGAAGATGCTCTCCCATTTCGAGGGCCTGGGTGCAGAGTTGGTGGAAGTCGAGTTGCCCGAACTCAGTCTGCTTCGCGTGGTGCACATGGTGACCATCGTCAGCGAGATGGCCGCCTCCATGAGCGAGCACATGAAGGCCCACCGCAAGGATTTTGGTCACGACACGCGTATGAACCTGGCCTTGGCCGCTCGTCTGAGCGCCTCCGACTACATCCACGCCCAGCGTCTGCGCATGCGCATCAGCGCGCATTTCAGTCGAGCCATGGACGAAGTGGACATGCTTTTGACCCCGGCCACCGCGTGCACGGCGCCGGTGATTTCGGCCAAGGTGGCACGTACCGGCGAGAGCAACCTCGGCCTTTTGGAACAGCTCATGCGCTTTGCGCCGGCGGCCAACTTGACCGGGCTCCCGGCCATCAGTTTTCCAGCAGGCTACAATGCCGAGGGCATGCCCATCGGTATGCAAGCCATGGGGCGGCCCTTCGAAGAGGATCTGCTATTGGGCTTGGCTGGGTTTTCAGAAGGTTTCGTGGCGCGCAAGGCGCCGAAGGTGCATCACCGGTTGCTCGACTAAAACTCTTTTCGCCTCAAGACCCAGATCAGAGCCAGACCCATCAAGAACAAGGCGCTGTTGGCTCCTTGGTTCGAGCTGGCGCAGCCGCAGCCGCTTTCTGCCGGTCCGTTGTCGTCATCGGGGCAGTCGATGGTGTCGTCTGAGTCAACGTCTCCGTCGCAGTCATTGTCGATACCGTCATCGCAAATTTCGCTGGCCTCCGGATTGACGGCCGCGTCGTTGTCGTCGCAGTCGTCTCCGCCGCAGGTCACGTCGGTGTGGCCGTCTTCATCCGCATCGGCGCAGGGAGCGACGCAATCTGTATCCGCCTCGTCGGCGTTGCCGTCGCAGTCGTTGTCGACGCTGTCGTTGCAGATCTCGTCGGCATCCGGGTTGATGGCCGCGTTGTTGTCATCGCAGTCGGAACCGCCGCAAGTCGCGTCATCAAAGCCATCCTCGTCGGCGTCTGGGCAGACCGGCGTGCAATCTTCGTCAGCCGCATCGGTGTCGCCGTCGCAGTCGTTGTCGATGTTGTCGTCACAGATTTCTGTTGCTGAAGGGCTGATGTCCGCGTTGTCGTCGTCGCAGTCGGTGCCGCCGCAGGCTTCATCCATCTGCCCGTCCTCGTCCGCGTCCCAGCATGTGGCATCACAGCCCAGGTTGACCAGGCTCGGTGTGCCCAGGTCCCCGCAGCCTTCGACGATGGCCTGGATGGAAGCACACCAGTTTTCGCCCAGATCGTTGCCCACAGCATCCGCGTCCGGATCCAGCTGCATGGACGCACCGGATTCCACGGGGAAAGAGGCCGAGTCGTACCAGACTTCGTCCACCAGGCTGTCGAGCACGTCCTGGAGGATGACCTCATCGTCGCTGTTGCTCAGAGAGAAAGCCAAAACCAGGCTGCAGGCCGTGCCTTCGTTCTTGCAAAGCAGGAGGCGACCCGCCGCGGGCAAGGAAATTTGCGGCAAGAACGCATCATCGGTGCCGTCATCGGAGATTCGCCATCCGCCGAGGTTCAGATCCGAGTCACTGGCGTTGAAAATTTCAATCCATTCGCCATCCGCGTCCTCCGTGCAGGCCGGATCGATCATCAGTTCGGTGATGACCACGGTGCCGGCAAGGGCCTCGCTTCCGCAAAGGCTGGCTTGGGACTCAAGATTGCGGCAGGCCCAGCCCTCCTCGACCTGGCAGCCCTCATTGCAGCCGTCATCCGGTTCATTGCCGCCGTCGTCACAGGACTCGTCGCCTTGCACAATGCCGTTGCCGCAAGAGAAGCATACCGGGTCCTCATCGTCGGCGGCCCCGTTACAATCGTCGTCCGCCGTGTTGTCACAGACTTCAGTCGCGTCCGGGTGGATGGCGTTGTTGTTGTCGTCGCAGTCGGTGGGGCTGTCGCTGTATCCCGTCGGCGCAGTGCAGGCTTCGGTGGTCGCGTCTGAATCCCCGTGACCGTCGCCGTCGGTGTCTGCGTAGAAGGTGATGAGCACGCCTTCGTCGGTGTCGCCGTCGCAGTTGTCGTCGACCTCATTGCAGATCTCGGTGGCATCGGGATGGACTGCGTTGTTCTCGTCGTCACAATCGGTGGTGTTGTCCGCATAGCCGTCAGGGGCGCTGCAGGCCTCGGTGGTGTTACCGGCCGCGCCGAATCCGTCGCCGTCTCCGTCGGCGTAGAAGGTGATGAGTACGCCTTCGTCGGTGTCGCCGTCGCAATTGTCATCGATCTGGTTGCATGATTCCGCCGCTTCCGGGTTGACGTTGCCGTCTCCGTCATTGCAGTCGTCTGAGTTGACGACATATCCCGTGGGTGGGTCGCATGCCAGGGTCGTGGAATCAGGATCGCCGAATTCGTCGCCGTCGGCATCCGCGTAATATGTGTTCTGTAGGCCTTCGTCGGTGTCGCCGTCGCAATTGTCGTCGACCTCGTTGCAAATTTCGGTGGCACCTGGATAGATGTCGCCATCATCGTCATCGCAGTCGCTGGGATCTTCCAGGGTTTCCTCGCCTTCGCTGGGGCAGGCGCTGGACAGTACTTGTCCTGTGATGTTTGCGTCACAATATCCGTCGCTGTCGGCATCACAGGGAGCCGTGTCGTCGCTGTAGAGCGGGTCGCTCGGCGCGCAGTCTGTATCATCAGAGACCCCGTCGCCATCGGCGTCGGGCAACATGACGACTTCGGCGATTTGGTAACGGTACAGACCGTCGGTTTCGATCCAGTTGGGGTATCCGTTGCCGCTTTCGGTGTCGTCATTGATGCCGTCGAAGGTGAATGTGGCCTGCCCGGCAAGGCCTTCGCCGGAGGCGGTGATGGTGAAAAGAGAAGCTTCCCTGAGGGTGCCGTCGCTGGTAAAGCGTGAACTGAGCACGTTGGTCCAGGTGGCGCGGTTGTCGATGCTGAAGGATGAAAATTGACCCCAAAGGCCGCCATTGGGAAATGCAAGCGTTCGGCTGACATCCAGGCCGTTGCTGGTCACCGCTTCGAAGGCACCTGTGGTGATTGGGGTGCCGCTGCTGTCCACCAGTTCGACGGCCACTTGCCAGCGCTGCTGGATGCTTTGGCTGAGGTTGCTGGCGTCGAAGGTGTTGTCCAGATGCAAGGTGGATGCATTGACTGCCTGCGTGTCGATACTCGAGATGGCGCCGAAATTGTTGCCTTCGAAGTAATTGGCATCCCCTTCTCCGCCAATCTGAGGCCTGGAAATGACGTCGTTGCCTGGGTTGGCATAGCTGGGATCGCTGTCGCTCACGCCCACCTTGATGCCGAAATTTGTGTTGTCCAGGATTTGGTTGCGCAGGATCGATGGAGAACAGCCCGAAAGCTCGATGCCGCTGTTGAAGCTGTCCCTGATGGTGTTGTCTTCGAAGGTGTTGCTTGAGTCCGAGTTTAGGCAATAGATGCCATTTCGATTGCTTTGGGCAATGAGGTTGCCTTTGATGTTGCAGTTCGTGCTGTCGAAGAAGGTAACGGCATGGGTGGCGTTGGGTCGAGATTGGGTGGAGGTGATGTCCAGCCCGATGATGTTGGATTCGACCAACTGCCCGTCGGTTTGGAATAAAAAAATTCCGGTCTGACCGTTGCCCGAAATGACGTTGCCTTGACCCATGGTGCCGATTTGGTTGCCGCCTGGACCGTAGAGATTGACGCCGTGGTTGCCGTTGGGCATGGCGAAGGCACCTGAGCTGTCCAAGCCGATGATGTTGCCGTCAATCACATTGCCAGTGCATGGGCTTGTGATGCTTAGGCCCATGGCGTCGTTGCCTGAGATGACGTTGGCGTTGGAGAAATCCCCGTCGCCGATGAGGTTGCGGTTGCAGTTCATGACCAAGGAAAAGCCGTCTCCTCCGTTGGGCAGGGCCTGGTCGACGATTGGGCTGTCCGAGAGCAGGGCCAAGCCGATGAAGTTTCTCAGAAATGAGTTCTCGGCATTTTCGGTGGCACCGCCCGCGGTCATGTGAACACCCTTCCACGAGTTGCCGGAGATGGTGTTGCCCCAGATGCGGTTTTGTAGCGTACCATAGGTGAGATACAGGCCCATCCGGTTGGGCAAGGCAGCAAGTACCTCGCCCGATGCGTCGATGGTGGTTTTGGCCTGGGTTCCGATGAGGTTGCCGTGGACGAGGTTTTGGCTGATCACGTCGCCGACCGCGGCAGAGCCATGCATCAGGACGCCACATCCCATGTAGTTGAAACCGACGCGGTTTTGTCCGCTCAGGAGGTTGCGTTGACTGGGATCACAGGCTGCCGAATCGTTGCAGCCGATGGTGTTGGCTTGGGCACCGTGCAGCAAGGCCACGGATGCATAGTATGGATTTTGAAAGGATCGCCCGGCGGGCAGGGCGATCATGCCGGTTACGTCCGTGCCAACAAAACAACCCTGGATGCGGTTGCGGATCAAATCCCAGTGGGTGGCGCCGATGGCGATGTCATGGAAGGGGCCCGAATGAACGTTCAGGCCTCTGATGATTATGTTGTTGGCCTCGATGAGGATGCTGGCCGCCGCGGTCGTGTTCACGTTTGTGCCGTCGATGGTGATGGTCAGGTTGGTGGCGGGATCGAAGGGCAGGGGGGCTGCGGCTGTGTTGGGTACGGCACCCACCGCGCTGAAGCCGTCAATGAGCAGATCGCTGCCGTCGATGACATAGGCCGTGGCCGGCGTGAAGGTATGATGTCCGGCACCCAGATCGAATTCGATGAAATCGGCCCCGGCCAAGGCGTTGGCTTCTTCGATGGCCGCGCGCAGGGTGCAGTCGCCTGCCGCCACGAGGCAGTTTCCGTCGCCGGGGCTGGTGTCGCCATCGTCGGCCAAGCTGTCCACCGTAAAGGTGGCGGCGGTGCAGATTCCACCCGCCAGGGTCAAGGTCAGAAGCATCGAAATCAAAGTTAGAAACTTAGGCATGGCGACAGCCCTCCAATTAGAAGCTTGCTGTGAAGAATTCAGGCTATTTATGCAGAAATGCGGCAGAAAGGCAAGCTGGGCGGAGGTTTGCGGGGGACAGCTGATCAGCAAATGATTAATAACACCAGGTGTCTTCGTCCGTGTCGTCCAGGATGACGAAACCCGAACCCTCGGCCAGGTCCAACTCGCCTTCCCATACCTGATGAAGTTCGCCCGAATCGGTGACGTGGCGCATGAGGCGCAAGGTGATGACGCCGCCGGGGATGCCGGTTGCAGTTAGATCGTAGTCGAAAACGCACATGCAGTTGCAACGCCCGTCACCGTTTTCCGGGGCGTCGACCTCGGTGACCACGTAGATGCCGTCTTCAAAGGCGATGTCCATTGTGTGATCACCGCAGCAGTTCAGCAGGAGGCGGGCGTCCCTGAGGTCCAGTTTTTGGTTCAGTTCATCGTATTCCCAGTGCAGCACTTCGGCATCGCAATATGCGCCTGGGTAGTCGTCGAAGGTCGGGGTTCGGGTGACGGCAAATCCGCCGCAGTCGCTGACGGCGTCCGATTGCTCGATGACCAGGGGATCTTCTTCGCTGGTGCCACCGCAGGCGGTAAAAATCGTGAGGCTTAGGCTTAGCAGAATCGACACCGTGATCTTGAAATGACGCATGTAGGGTCTCCTTGGTTTTTCTTCGATTGTCTCGAAGGAGGAGCAAGGCCTGTGCCAGTTTGTGAGTGTAGCAATATCAGGCACTTCGCGTTGATTGTGGGTTTGGGTCTCTTCGGCAATTCGTGAGAGGTCTCGGAAATTCGTGGCCTATGGCACGCTTGTTAGGGAGCAGTGTTAGGCTTCCGGTGGGGTCCATTGGCCAAAATGCTCGTCCGGATCGGCGAAGGCCTCCTGGATGACCTTGACCATATTGGCAAGCAAGGCCCCGTCGCAGAAAGCGTGGTCGATGGTGGCGTTCAGGGTCAGGATTTGCCGGGCCACGATTTTCCCCTCATCGTCCACCGTAGGTCTGAGTTTGGCCTGGCCCACCAGCAGCACGATGGGGGCCCGGGTATAGGGCACAAGCGGCGCATAGGCGATGTCCAAACCGAACATGCCCACGTTGGTGATGATGCATGCGGCGAAGGGATCTTTTGGGACGCCGGGAAAACGAATGTTGAGCGTGTAGGAGACAAAGGCCGTAAACCACAGCAGAAAGCGAACAAGCCAACCGGGAAAGTAACTCATGAGTTTTGAGGATTTTTGCAAATCCGTGTCTTTTTTTTCCCGGAGGCGCTTCAGCTTGACGGCCAGTTTTTCGGCGATTTGTGGTGTTGTCATCTCGTCGACGCGCCTGAGTTTTACGCTGGAGAGGTCCATCTGGCCCGACTCATCCTCGACGGTGACCAGCATGGCCAGGTCGACGTCCTTGCGCAGGATGATTTTTCGGAAACGCACAAAGCCGTTCAGGTCCGGGTGTTTTTTCATGGCCAAGGCGAAGGCCCGCGCCACCATGTGGGTCACGGTGATCTTCGGGGCACCTTCCGGCAGTTTGTCCCGCCAGGCGTATGCCTTGGTCAGGTCGACCTCCATGGTGCCGTAGATCTGCGGGTCCCCTGGACGGTCCCAGGTGGCCAGGGCGATCTTGCGAAAAGTGGGGGTGCGTTTGAGCTTGGTGACCTGGATGTTGCGAAGGCCCATTTTTCCTCCCTATCGTGCGAATTTGGCATGCGAATTCGGCAGAAACCGCCTCCGCACGTCATGGCTTGAATGCCTTGTTGTGTCATGTTTTTTGTGGGCCTGGCAAGTCAGAAAAACCCGT
>JAUVAM010000578.1 GCA_030591745.1 Deltaproteobacteria bacterium | reverse complement strand
GACCGTGAGTCCGGCTCCGCTCATTTTGATCGCCATGGCTATCTCCTCGTGTTCTCGGTGTTCGATGTGGAGGCGAGTCTACCCAATGCGCCCCTTTGTCTCAAGACTCGTCTTGCAGGCTTATGCCCTCAATGGCAAGGAGTTTTCTTTTTGTGGCAAGCCCCCCTGGAGCCGAAAAGCCCCCCAGACCCCCGTCGGCCCGGAGTACCCGGTGACAGGGCACCAAAAGGGGCCAGGGATTGGCCCCCACGGCTCGGCCGACGGCACGGGCCGCGCCGGGTAGCCCAATCCGTCGGGCCAGTTCGCCGTAGCTCAACGTTTGCCCGCGTTTGACCTTGCGAAGCGACGCGTAGACCCGCAAGGAAAACTCACTCAGGCCGCCGGTATCCAGCTTCACCCGGCCATAGGCGCAGGAACCGCCAGCCAGGTGTTGCACGACGGCTTCGACGGCGTTCTGTACCCAGGGCGGGACGAGTTTTGGGTGGCCTGCCCTGAAGCGATCGCCGGGTAAGTGGATGCGACGGAGGCCCCGCTCCGAATATTCCAGGGCACAGCGCCCCAGGGCGGTGGCGAAGCCGATACTTTTGCTAGGCTGGTTTTTCATGAGGCCATGCTATGGGTCGAATTGTCTCAAAGCAAGGCCGCCGGTTTTCTTAATCCCGAGGCTTGCCAGGGATGCTGATGGTGCTTAGCTTGAATAGATCTCGGGGCCGGGATCAACCCTCAAACGCAGCATATCCAGGAGGACGCAATGGAGCAGATTCTCAATAAAGCTAAAGACTTCGCCCTTGACTACGGGCCCAACTTGCTGGGGGCCCTCCTCATTCTCTTCGTGGGCTACTTTTTGGCCAAGTTGGTCTCCAAGGCCCTTCGCCGGATCATGGAAAAGGCGAAAGTGGAGCAAACCCGGGTCTCTTTTGTGCGCAACCTCGCCTACATGCTGATGATGACCTTTGTGGTGCTTGCGGCTCTAGGCAAGCTGGGTGTGGAGACCACCTCCTTTGCCGCCGTTTTGGCCGCGGCCGGCCTGGCCATCGGTTTTGCCCTGCAGGGCTCCTTGGCCAATTTTGCAGCCGGCGTGATGATCATCGTACTCAAGCCCTTCAAAGTGGGTGACTTTGTAGAGGCCGCGGGCATCACAGGCGTGGTCGTCGGTATTTCGATTTTTGCCACCGAGTTAAAGTCCCCGGACAACAAGAAAATAGTGGTGCCCAACGCCACTTTGACCGGCGGCACCATCACCAACTATTCGGCGGAGGAAACGCGTCGGATAGACATGACTTTCGGTGTTTCCTACAACGACGACCTGAAAAAGGCCAAAGCGCTTCTGCTCTCCATCCTCACTGCTCATGACAAGGTCCTAGCGGAGCCGGCACCCCAGGTGGCCGTCGCCGAGCTGGCCGACTCCAGCGTGAACTTTGTGGTGCGGCCCTGGGTCAAGACGGATGATTACTGGGACGTGATGTTCGACATCACGGAGCAGGTCAAAGTGCAATGCGACGCCCAGGGCATCTCCATCCCCTTCCCGCAGCAGGACGTACACCTGCACAAGGTGGCCTGAGCCACTATAAAATCATAAGGGTTGCGCTTAGCGCGCAGGCCATCGGGATGGAAAAGTTGTCGTCTATTTTGTCGGCGAAGAGCTCTACCACGGCACCAATGCCGGCCACGGCCGCGGCCAGGCCCAGGGCACCAAGATAGCTCATGGAGCTGACCATCATCAGATAGGCGAAGCAGGCCAGGGTCGCGGAGGAAAAGAAGGCCAAAGAGCCGATGAGGCTTTTGTCGTTGGCCAGGCGAATTCTGCCATAGCGGCTGCCCAGGGCGGAGGCGATGGGATCGCCGATGGCCAGCACCAGCACGCCCAGTCCAACGGCTGTTTTGGGGGCCAAAAACGTGATGATGGTCAAGGCCAGTAGATAATAGGTGGCCGAGTTGGTCTGGTAGCGTTCTCGTGGCCGAGAAATCAAGCCAAAGAGTTTGTCCACCATGAAATCGTTGAATCGCGGACTGAATCGTCGGCTGATTTCCATGCTGGAGGCAATCACGGCCAGGCTGCCCAGGACCATCACGGCGATGTGCCAAGGCATCCACAATTCGTAGATGGTCAAGGCGCTCAGGCCCATGAATACATGGAAAATACTGCGAGCGGCCTTGGGCAGGCGCACGTCTCGAAGCTTTTGCCCTGCTTCGGCCGACCATTGCTTCATGGCCCGAAGTTGGGCCACCGCGTCTTCGTAGCGTTGGGCCAGGTTGGCCTGCATTTCCTTGATGCGCGGCGTGTTGTAGTGAACTTTTCGCTCGGAAGCGTATTTCTGCAAGCTGACCTTCAGATCGGCGAAGGCCTGGGGCAAGGCTTCACGCTTGGCGGTCCACTGCTCTTTGATTTGGCTCAGACGCTCGTTCAACTCCACGCAGCGTTCGCGAACTTGATGTCTCCATTGACCGTCTCCAGGCCTGGGGCGGTTGAGCTTGGCCACCAGCGTGCGCAGATCCACCGCGATTTGCTGCAATGCCAGTTCCAGATTGGGTTCAGCGATGCTGTTTGCTGTTGCGCGCATATCTCATCCTTTTTGGGAACCCGTCAGAACGACACGTCGAACACAAAGATATCGCAGCCCCCTCTGTGGTGCAAGATATTCATGGCTTGCGCGATATTCTCACCCATGAATACTACGGAGTTGACTCACAGATTATTTGGGATGTCATCACAACAAAGCTCGAAGCCCTCAACGAAGCCGCCAAGGTGCCCAGGGCCGACATCAAGCCAAGTGGATCCAATTAGGTGCCCTAGCCTTAAGGACCGTAAGTATGTTCCGCCAACTGATAGGTACCGGACTTGGTTTGCTGGCAGATACGCAGCGTACAACGGGTCCAAGCGGTGGCCATAATGCCGAAGTTGTTCCACTCGCCGCCTGGTTCCGGCGAGCTTGGGATCCACGATGAGCCATTGTAATAGTGACTCGTTACCCGGCACATATCGTACCAGTGCGTTTGAAATAGAACCTGAACGCTGCCAGCATTATAAATCTGAGCGTTGTCGAAGTCCCACAATTGAATGTAGTGCTGCCCCGACCCTTCGCCATTGGGAAACCAGGCCATATCGGCACTCCTAAATCCTCGCCAATATCCAGCGTTACCTCCGGAGTGATGCTCGTTCCACAGATCGATCGTACATCCAAAATACTGCGGAACCGAGGCGGGGTATCCAGGGGACATAAAAGGCGGGTAACATGCAAAAGGAACGCTGAATCGGCCGTATTTCCAATCCGCCCCTAAGCGGTTGTCCAGGGTGATCGTGGTGCACTGCTCATGAGGGATCGGCTCGCAGACAACTCCACCGGTCT
>JAUVAM010000017.1 GCA_030591745.1 Deltaproteobacteria bacterium | reverse complement strand
TGCCGAACAGCTCAACGGCCAACTGGAGGCCGCCATGGCCACCACCGGCAAAGGCCGACGCATTATGTTGCAGGTGGAGTTGGCCCAGGGGGTGATGGATTTACGTGAGGAATTGCTGGGAAAGATGAAATCCAGCCTGAAGGCATTCAGGCCTGTTGTCCAGGGCAGCACCGCGCGCAATCTCGTTTTTACGCTTTACAGTTCGGAACGCTCCAAGGCCTTGGCCGAGCGCATCGACGAGGCTTTGGAAGGCTTGCAAGGAATCAAGTGTGTTTGGATCGTCAAGTCCCGCAGCACCCTCATGCTGCGCATCGATCGCTAAGTCATGGTTTCGGCGGGGGCCGAAGGGCGGTGGGGTCCAGCGCATGCTGTGCATACCACATGGTGAATTTCGGTGACTTGGACCGATCTCCCGCCACGCCGACCGGGGTGCCGGCATGCACCTGTTGTCCTGTCTTGACCAAGGATTTGGCCAGGCCACAAAGCTCGGTGCGCAAATCGCAGGCGTGCACCATCTCGACGCATATGCCGCGGCTGCCGTCTTGGCCCACGAAGCCGATTTGTGCTTGCATGGGTGCCAGCAGGCGCTCGGACGCGACTGAGTCCAATCGCACCACCTTCATGGATTTGCTGAGAATTTGATGACTGCGGGTGGGCCAAACCGATTGCATGGTCAGAGCCAATCCCCGAACCGTACACAACCACCGCCTGGCCTCGGCGCGGTAGGGCACGATCAGGTGGCGGCGCAAGGATTCCAAATCGCGGGCCAGTTTGGATTTGCTCAAGGAGATGACCCGTTGGGCTCGTTGTGGGCCTGCCGTCCAGGCCATGAAGGCTCCGTTAACCGAGCCAGTTTTTTGCCGGAATTCCCCCAGTGTGGCGGTGATTTGTTCCAGTCGACCCAGGTTGCCTCGGGCATCCTTGATATTTCTGGCCATCTCCAGGCTGGCTTTTTCTGCAGCGGCGGGACCCTCTTCGGTTTTTTTGGGTTCTCCCACCCAGAAGAGGCCTTCGGCGTCTAAAACCCCTTTCGAGATTTGAGCAAAGTGGGCCTTGAGCATATGGAATGGAATTTGATGCAGCGAGGCCATGCGCTTGATGGCTGGATCGGAGCGGGTTTCTTTGCGGATGGCGTGCAAGCTCAGTTGATGGAACGCCCCAGGTGCGCTTGGCCCGCGAGGGGCGTCCAGCGGTTTCAGGGCCACGAGTAGGGGGTGCTCCTGAGGGGGTGGCGTGTCTGAGAAGGCCGCCAGCAGTTGTTTGGCACCTGAGAAGAATGGCACATGCAATACCGCGCCGATGCAGGCCAGGACGCAGCAGAGGAAAGCCAGCAAGCCACGTTTACCGTACATCGTTTTCTCCTTTGGGGTTTTCTCCTTTGGGGCTTTCTCCCTTGAGCGGCGCTTCTATCTCTCTTTCGATTGGGGTTGTTTCTTGGGCTTTTTGAAGCAGGCTTGTTGGGGCCGGACTTTTGTCAGGCCGGAGGGCGGCCAACAGAGCCACAATCCCAACCAGGAGGGCGATGATCGAGGCCAGCGCCAGCAAGCGCCCAGCCCAAGGAGTTAGCGAGGGGCTGCGGCGACTGGACTCGTAGGCTTGCGCCGGACCGTAGCTGTCGATGATGGCTTGGGCTACGGTCACGGTTTTGAGGCCTGGTCCGACAGGGGCAGAAGTCGGCGCAATGCCCGAATCGGCTTGAACCGAATCGGCTTGAACCGGAGACGCGGGTCGAGCCGCCTGGGGTGACGGGTGGTCTGGTAAAGAGTTTTGGGGTACTTGGCTCAGGAGATTGTCGGTATCCGCATCCGGACCCGCGCCGGCCTGGCTACCGGAAGACAAGGCCTTGAAAGGTTGAACCTGATCATCCAGGCGCTCGGAAGCCTCTTGACCCAGGGCTGGTAGGATTTTCCGAAATGGCTCCGAAATATGTTGCACAGGGCGCCCATCTCGACTGCGGCGGCTTGGCGCGGTTTGGGCACGTCGTTTTAGATCGGGATTGGTGCCCTTGGCCGCGGGCATTTTTTTGCCACCGGGACGGGTTTTTTTTGGCCTTTGTCCCATCTGCCCCAGGAGATCTAAGGCCGGGGCGCAGTCGGGGTCTAAGTCCAGAGCCTTGAGGCAGGCCGCGTATGCTGCGTCGTTTTGTCCTTGGGCCATCTGGACTTGGCTTGCGATGGCGTGGGCGATGGCACGCTCGGGGGCCAACTCCAGAGCCCTTTGGACGAATTGGGCAGCTTGAGCGGCATCTGTTTGGGCCAGCAAGATCATGGTCATGACGATGTAGCCGTCCGCGAAGTCGGGATTGGCCCGCAGCCCCATGTGGCTGACTTGTAAGGCTTGTGCCACCCGTCCCCGGGCCAGCAACCCTTCGGCCAGGGGGGCAAAAACGCGGGATTTGGGATCTTGCTTCAGGGTGCGGATATAAGTCCGCAAATCATCGTCGGTCAAGGGCTTGCGTTGGGCTAAGGTCGTCGCCATATTCTTGGGAGGCGCCTCGGGTTGGCAGAACAAAACTATACTACCCCAAGGCAGAGGTGTCAAAAGGGAAAGGCGGTCTGATGCAAGGCTATAAACGCCTGATTGCTTGGCTGGTTACACCGCGACAAATGAATCGCATGCTTCTGCGTGGCGACGCGGGTGGCGTGGGTGATGTGTTGGTATTTTTGTTCGTGGTCATGCTGGGCACCCTGCCCGGGGCCGTGGCCTCGGTGGTCATGGCCTGGGATCGGGGGGTTCTCACCATGGCCATTCAACTGGCCCAGGTCTATATGAATTTTGTGCTGGGCCCTTTGGTGGCGAGCTTGGGACTGGGCTTGGTCCTGGCGGTACTCAGTCGAGTCAGGAAACGAAGCTGGTCCATAGACGGCATCATGACCGCGGCCAGCTATTTGATCGTGCCCGTGGGCCTGCTTTCTTTGCTGGGCGCGGTCTGGACTCAGTGGTTTGGGGTGCAGCGGGTTTTGCCCAATGTGGCCATCGGCGCCTTTCTTGCTGCGGACCCGGCCTGGTGGGAGTGGGCGCTGCGAGCGTTGTTGGCCTATGGCCCCTCCGCGTTTATGGGCTATTTGCTTCTGCGCCAGGTTTTGACCGAGGACGACCAGGGCAAGGATGTATCCGTCCTGCCCGCCAAGGCCATTCGCTTCGGCTCATTGGCGGTGGGGCTGTGGCTGGTCTTGGCCACGGCCTCGGGTGCTGTTTATGTGGCACAGCACATGGATGTACTGCGTCCCATCCGAACAGGCGATGTGGCGCCGGGCTTTCGCTTGCCCCGCGCTGATGGCAAAGGACAGGTGTCGCTGGCTTCTTTGCGTGGAAAGCCTGTGTTGTTGGAGTTTTGGGCTACCTGGTGCGGGGTTTGCGTTTCGCACATGCCTGAATTGGACCGATGGGCCGCCTCTCACCCCAAGTTACGCGTCATCGGTATCCACCAAGGGGATACGGCGGAAGAAGTTCAGTCCTTCGTGCAGGAAAAAGGGTACAAGCATATCGAGTTCCTGGTGGACGGGCGACATCGCGCCACGCGTCAGTACAAGGTGCGCAGTCTGCCCACTTTTTTCTTGATCGGCCCGGATGGGCGAGTGCTTGGGGCCAGGGTGGGGGCTTTGCCCGAGGGTTGGTTGGATGAGCACTTGGCTGCCGGGGGGGCTACTTCAGCAACCAGTCCCTGAGTTCATCGGGTTTGTGCACCAGCTTGTCCGGGCCAAGATCCCTGACGGCACGGCCCCCGTCAAAGCCCCAGCAAACACCGCAGGTGGTCAAACCCGCGGCCCTACCCGCGAGGATGTCGTTGGGATGGTCTCCCACCATCAATGCCCCTTGCGCGTTTTCCCCGAGTCGATTCAGCGCCAGGGCTATGGGGGCGGGCAAGGGTTTCAGGGGGGCTTCGTCGCCCCCCACCACGGCAGAGAAATGACCATCAAGGCCCAGGCCGGCCAGGATTCGGTGCGCCATGGTCACCGGCTTGTTGGTTACCACCGCCAGTTTGTGGGGGTGCAGTTTGTCCAAGAGGTCTTCGATGCCCGGGTAGGGACGGGTTTGCACCAGGCTGTTGGACAGGTAGTCGGCCTTGAAGGCCCGCACGGCTTCGTCCAGGTCGGAGCGCCCATGCTTCGCAAACACCCGCCGCATTAACTTGCGGACGCCGTCCCCGACATAGCCGGTGATCTCCTCATGGGGCAATTCGGGCAGGTCCAGATTCTGCATGGTTCGGTTGACCGCCGAGGCGATGTCCAGGCTCGAATCGATGAGCGTGCCGTCCAAGTCGAAGAGGACGGGTTGGTGGCGAAGTGCGGGCATGGGCCGCAGACTATCACACCTTGACAGGAGATGAGTGGAAGGCGAAAGTGCCCGCATGACGGCCTTGTTGTGGATCAGTTTGGGTTTGGGCCTTGTTTGGATCCTGTTGTTTGTCAGTGCGCTTCGCCAGGCTCGAATGACGCCGACCCTTAAGCCCTTGGACCCGAAACGCTTTGTTCAAAGCGAGGCGAGGGTTTGTGCGCTGGTGCCAGCCAGGGACGAAGAACAGAACATCGAAGCTTGTTTGCGTTCTTTGATGGCGCAAAGTCATGAGCGATTGCGGATTCTCGTGGTCGACGACCGCTCGGAAGATGGCACGGCCGAGGTGGTGCGTCGTTTGATGCGAGAGGATGACAGGCTCGATTTGTTGCAGGCACCGGAGCCGCCCGCCGGCTGGATGGGCAAGTGTCATGCTTTGCACCTGGGTGCCGAGCATGTGGCCGGGGATGCGGATTGGCTGTGGTGCATTGATGCGGACACCCGCCACCATGCTGACAGCCTGTCGGCGTCTTTGGGCGAGGCAGAGCGGGTCTCCGCGGACTTGTTCTCTTTGGTGCCCCATTTGGAGGGACGAAGTTTTTGGGAGCGCCTGGTGCAGCCGAGCGTGGCCGCTCTCATCGCCATGTTTCACCGACCTTCACGGGTTAACGATCCCAAGAGACCGGAGGCCTTTGCGAATGGTCAGTTCATTCTGACGCGCGTCGCGGCCTATCGGGCTGTCGGGGGCCATGCCTCGGTGGCGGGCAAGGTCTTAGAGGACGTAGAGCTTGCAAAGCGCTTCCAGGAGTCGGGGCACCGCATCCACTTGGCCATCGGCCGGGATCTTTTCAGCACCCGCATGTATTCTGGGCTGGTCAGCCTGGTGGACGGATGGACCAAGAACCTCTACTTGTTGGTGCAGGCGGGTCTGGCCCGGGCTTGGTTCGCGGTGATTTTCTCCATGGTTTTGAGCACCTGGCCCGCGGTTTTCGGCCTCTGGGCAGCGGGTGCCTTCTTGACGGGTCATCGGCCCTGGCCCGGCTGGGCCCTGGCGGCCCTGCTGGGCACCTACGCCCTGGTCTTGTCGTATCAGGTCCTCTTGCGAGCCTTCAATCGTTGGTATCCCGCCTATGCGCCCCTGGCGCCCCTGGCCAATCTGGTCGTGGCGATCATCTTGCTCCGCTCGGCCTGGCGGCATCGACATGGGCGGGGTGTGACCTGGAAAGGCCGCAAAGTACACAACCTGGAAGGCGAGCCATGAGTGAGCATGAACCACTGTCCGAAGTCGTGCGCCCTCGTCTGCAAGCGCTGCTCGACGATCTGGGCAGTCACGAAGGAGCCGACCTGCATCGACGGGTGCTCGCGGAAGTAGAACGTGTGCTCATCGAAGAAGTATTAAAGCGTTCAGCCGGGAATCGCAAAGCAGCGGCGGCCGTACTGGGTATTCACCGCAACACCTTGAGAGAACGCATGTCGCGTCTGGGTTTCTGATCTCGGGGTCGAGGTTTTAGCTCGGGTGCTTGAAGTCGTCTGAGGGCATCTAGGGCTCGATCCTGGAAGGCGTCTTTTCTCAAGAACCAAACACCTTCTTTTTTTGTTGCCTGGGCGGCTTGACCCTTTTTTAGAGACATGAAGTGGCCACTTTCCTGTGCTCTCAATCGAAGCGCTCCTTTCACCAGGTCCACTCGCCAGGCATCAGCGCCTGACTTTTCGATCACCAGCCGCCCTTCATGAGACTGGATCAAGCCTTCGGCCAGGTGAACCTTCAAAGCGATCTTGGTTTTTTGGAGCGGGATGACGCAGGCCAATCTCCCTTGTTCCAGGCGCAGGGCCTCGTCTTCGAAACGCAAACTGGACCCCGAGGCCAAGAGCAGGCAAGCGCCCTCCTTGGTCTTCAACTCAAGCCAGGTCTTGGTCGGGGTCGTCACCAGGTCGCCTGTACGAAAGCGCGACAAGGCATTGATGTCGAAGGTGGCGTTTAAGCCGGCGCGTTTTATCTGAACCCGACCCGATAGCGCCATGACTTCAATGGGCAGATCGACTGCGGTGGCGGACATGGGTTTCGGGGTGCCTGACTGCGGAGGTGAGTCCTTGGGAATCCAGAGCCAGAGTATGAGAAGCAACACAGCCAAGGCCAAAAAGCCGGGCGCGGCAATCCACAGAATGAGTTTGCGGGATGAGAGTTTGTCTTGGCGAGGCGACTCGATCCGATCGCGATCCGGCGTGTTATTCACGGGCCTGCTCCTCTTCCTTTGTCTTTACCCATTTATCCCTACAATACGCCGCACAAATCAATGTGCAAAAAAATGGATGGCAACTCGGGGGGATTCATTGCGCTTGACAGATTATGGGCTTGGCGAGATACATTGGCCTGGGCCGATGGGTGGCGTGGCATCCATAGTTGGAGTGAGCAATAATAAGGGGAGGGAACAATAGATGACTGCACGACTCAGATTGCATCCGACGTCATTCGCGTTTCTAGTCCTTCTGCCTGTTTTTTGTTTGGTCAATTGCAAGTCTGTGGCAGATTCCTCGAATGCAGAGGTCGGCAAACTGGACATTCAGCCAGCGTCCGTTGCGTACTTTCCTCCAATGGTCTTGAGTGAACGGAAGCAACTTCATGATTTTGTTGCGAAGTGGTACTCAAAACACCTCCGCGTAATGGACGAGCTGCCTTTCTTTAAACTTGCCGCAGATGCCAGCGCCCATGTTTACCGTTTTCTTTGGCTGCGTACCTTTGATCGCCCGGTTTGCATTGTTTTTCGGGTGCATTCTGACGGTAGTGGAAAACTCCGGCTGAAGGTCACTGATGGTCAAGGCGGCTATAAGCCAGGCAAGTTAGTTGTGGATGATTCAAAGAGCATCTCGCGTGAAAAGACTCAGGAATGGCTAACGGTTTTGGGCCAGGCTCGGTTCTGGGAACTTCCTCATAGCGAGGTGTCGAGTATGCTCGACGGTGCCAATTGGGTATTGGAGGCGGTAAAGGGCGGAAGCCACCAGCCGTCATCTCTAGCCCAGTTCAAGATGTGTAATGTGATTCGGGATCTGGGGAATGATAAGCGGTGACGAGGTGCTCTGTGAGCTCCTGGTCGCGTTGGGGTTGCCCCAAATGGCGGCTCTACGATAAACTATAGGCATACCTGATAGGAGGGTGCGCATGACGAGTATCGACATCCTTCAAGCAGGGCGCGAAAATGTTTTCGAAGTGGCGCAACGGCATGGGAGCGAGTACTGGATAAGGCACTTGTTGAGAGCGTGTTACAACTCAAGCCAGCCGAGCGTATGCGGCTAATGAATGTTATCTATGGCAGTCTTGAACGGCCGGATACCGCCATCGATGAGATATGGTACGACGAAGCCGAAAGGCGCTTGGCCGCATACAAGGCGGGTGACGTCGAGGGCGTCCCGGCCGAGCAGGTGCTCGGCAAGCGATCATGATTCTGATCTTCGATCCCCTCGCCAAGAGGGAGTACGAGGATGCCTTCGAGTACTACGAGGCCCAAGAAGCGGGGCTGGGCGAGAAGTTCCGAAATGCTGTGTGGGTGGCCATTGCGATTCTTGAGCGGTTTCCAGAGATTGGCGAAGAAGTTCGGCCTGGGATTCGCAAGATTCTCTTGCGGTGGTTTCCGTACAAGCTTATCTATTCGGCCTCCGGTGATGCCGTGTATATCATCGCCGTAGCGCACGGTCATCGTGAACCGGATTACTGGTTGGACCGGGCCTAGCCTGGCCATGATCTGACAAAAGTCTCAAACCCAAATCGGAATTCCAGGAATCAAGCGCTGGCCTTGACTGTTATGTCAAGCGTGCTACTTTGGCGGCCAGGAGGCGATTATGGGTTGGATGAGTAAATTCTTTTTGAAAACATTGGTTTGTGGGGTTTTGTTTTGGGGACAGACGGCTTGGGCGGCGGATCCTTTTTGGACTGAGGCGGACCCGAAGGTGAGTCCGGTTTTGCCGAATGGTTACAGTCCCCTGCCTTCTTTGTCGGGCATCATTCGGCAATTGCAGCCCTCGGTGGTTAATATTTTTACCACTCAGGTCATTCGGCCACGAGGCGTCATGCGGGATCCGATGTCGGATTGGTTCGGTCGGGCGCCCGATCCTTACGAGCGGTTTTTCGGCGGTTCTCGGCGGGTGTTTAAGCAACGCTCTTTGGGCTCGGGCTTCATCGTCAGCCCGGACGGATATATCGTCACCAATCATCATGTGGTGGCCAGGGCTTCTGAGATCAGGGTTAAGCTTTCGGACGAGCGTTCTTTTGAGGCCAAGCTGATGGGTTCTAACCCAAAGACGGATCTGGCCTTGCTCAAGATCGAGGCCAAGGGCAAGTTGCCCACCGTCACCTTAGGGGATTCGGATCGCATCCAGGTAGGAGATTGGGTTGTCGCGATCGGCAACCCCTTTGGTCTGTCCCATACGGTGACCGCGGGCATCATCAGCGCCAAGGAGCGCGAGATTGGCCATGGCTCCTATGATAGTTTTTTGCAGACCGATGCGTCCATCAATCCGGGCAATTCGGGCGGTCCGCTTTTCGACTCGGCGGGGCGCGTGGTGGGCATCAATTCGGCCATCGTCGCGCATGCCTCGGGCATCGGTTTCGCCGTGCCCATCAACCTGGCCAAACAGCTTTTGCCCCAGTTGCACAAGGCGGGCCGGGTAAGGCGGGGTTGGCTCGGTGTGGGCATCCAGGATCTGACCGAGCCCTTGGCTGAACGCTTTGGGGTCAAGCCAGGGGAAGGCGTTTTGCTCAGTCAGGTCTTCCCGAGCAGTCCTGCGGACAAGGCCGGTCTTCGGCCCGGAGATATTGTCCTGTCGGTGAACGGAAAGAAGGTCGAAGACAGCCGGGATTTGAGCCGCAAGGTGGCCCTTGTCGGCCCGGGTCACAAGGTGGGTCTGCGGGTCCTGCGTGATGGCAAGCGAAAGCGTTTTTCCATCAAACTGGAAGAGCGGGATGCTGAGCATCAGACGGCAAGTGATTCCAAGGCTTCCGGTCCCAAGGACTCAGGGGCTTTGGGTCTGCGGGTGACCCCTCTGTCTCCCGAGCGTGCAAGGCGCCTGGGCCTGGGCGGAGATGTGCGGGGCCTGGCCGTGTTGGGGATTGACCCCCTCGGACCCACTGCGGGCATTCTGCGCGAGGGAGATGTGATCTTGGAGATTGATCGGCATCGGGTGACCACGGTGGCTTCTTTGAACAAGGCGCTCAAGGCCGGTTCGGGTGATTCCGTGCTGATGTTGGTTCAGCGTGGGCGGTCTCAGGTTTATGTGGTGATCACGACCAAGTAGATCAGTTTCGTGCCATCACGCCGGTGACGAGCTTCAGAATATCCTGGGCCGAGCTGATATCCGAGCCAGGGAAACTCACCAGATTCTTGTTCAGACCCAAGGCCACACCGATAGGCTGGGGGATGGTGTCAACCATGGCTTTTTGGATGCGCGCCAGGGGGACCTCCGCCGAATTGGCGTCGGTTTCGGGCATGATGACGATGAAGACGTCGTCGTCGATGCGGTAGATGCGGTCTACCTCGCGCAGGTTGGCATGCAGCAGAGGCAGCCATTGGCCGACCAACTGGGCGGCTTCCGCGGAACGCTCTTCGCGGAACAGGGCATCATAGCCGTCGAGCACCAGCATCGCACAGGTCAAAGGGCGAGTGTAGCGCTTGGAGCGCTTGACTTCGTAGTCTAAGTCCACCCTCAATTGGCGAAAGTCACCCACTTGTCCCAGGTCAAGCGAGGCATGTTGGGAAGTGGATTGATCGGCCTTGCGGGATTCAAGCACGTTGCGTATTCGAGTCAGCAGATCGAACATGCGGAAGGGCTTGGTTATGTAGTCATCCGCACCCGCCTCCATCCCCCGAATTTTGGCATTCAAGTCGTCGATGGCGGTCACTAAGATGATGGGCACGTGCGCTGTGGAGGGGTTCTTGCGGATGGAGTCGCAGACTTGGAAACCGTCCACTTTTCCCATCATGATGTCCAAGAGGATGAGATCAGGCGCTTCGCGCCGAACCAACTCCAGGGCAGACTCGCCGTCATGGACCTCGATGGTTGCGTAACCGGCGTTATCGCAGATTTCACGCATGAGGGCTGCGTTGAGACGATCGTCATCCACCACCAATATTCGTTTTTTGCTCATGGTGTTTTCCCCTGGTCTCAGTATGGATCGTCGTCTCGACCATCGGCCAGCGTTTCAAATCGGGTGTGCTCACCAAAGAATCGCAAACGGGCTACGCCTGTCGGACCGTTGCGTTGCTTGCCGATGATGATCTCGGCCACATTTTTGTCTTCCGAATCCTCATTGTAAAAATCGTCGCGGTAGATGAACATGATCACATCCGCGTCCTGCTCGATGGCCCCGGACTCGCGCAGATCGGACAACTGGGGTCGCTTGTTTTCTCTGGACTCCACTTTCCGGCTGAGCTGGCTTAGGGCCAAGACGGGCAAGCTTAACTCTTTGGCCAGGCCCTTCAGGCCACGGGAGATTTCAGAGATTTCCCGTTCGCGGCTGTCGCTGCGCCCCTGCGGGGGCGAGGCCAGCTGCAAATAGTCCATCACGATCATGCCGAGTTGGAGATCTTGTTTCTGTAGTTCGGCCTGCAGGCGGCGGGCGCGGGCGCGCATTTCGATGACCCGGATGCCGGCAGTGTCGTCGATGTAGAGGTTGGCCTCGCTTAAGAGTCCGGCTGCGCGGGCCAGGCGTCCCCAGTCCGAGTCGCTGAGGATACCCGAGCGAAGCTTCTGGAAGTCAACTCGAGCTTCGGAGCAAAGCATGCGCATGGCCAAGGACTCCTTGCTCATTTCCAAAGAGAAGAACAAGACAGGGACTTTGGAGTGCAAGGCGGCATTTTGAGCGATGTTCAGCGCGAAACTGGTTTTGCCCATGGATGGACGGGCCGCGATGACGATCATGTCGCCGGCTTGCATGCCCGAGGTCATTTCGTCGATCTTTTTGAAGCCGCAAGGCACGCCGGTGTACTGAGCCTTGCGCTCGTAAAGCTTTTCGATGGTGTTGAAGCTCTCCTGCACCAGGTCCTTGATGTGTATCACGCCTTGGGCTGAGCGCTTTTGCGTGACGTTGAAGATCAGGGTCTCGGCCTCGTCGATGTAGGCGTCCAGGTTGTCGCTGTCCTCGAAGCCGGCCCGCAGGATCTCATTGGCGGCGTGGATGAGTCTTCGAGCCACGGCCTTGTTGCGGACGATCTTGGCGTAAGAGTCGATGTTGGCCACGCTGGGGACTGCGTCCGTCAAGGATGAGATGTATGCCGGTCCGCCCACTTCGGCAAGCAGGTTGGCCGCCCTAAGGTGATCCTCCAGGGTCAAATAGTCGATGGCTTGATTGCGGGCGGCCATCTCGCGCATGGCCAAGAAGACCTGGCGATGTGCCTCCTTATAGAAGTCTTCATCGCCCACCAGGTCCAAGACCTGATCCATCACGGCGTTGTCTAAGAGCACACCGCCGAGGACCGATCTTTCGGCCTCCAGGTTCTGGGGTGGGAGTCTGTTGCTCTGACCTTCGTTGCTCATGCCGCACACCTCGCGAGCTTCATGATAAACAAAGGCAGCCGCCCGGTGCAATACCCGTGACGACTGCCTGTTCAATCAAGTTATCTGGCCGGGTTTACTTGGCAACCACCCAGACCTTCAGCTGGCCCTTGACCTCGGCGTGAAGCCGCACAACGAGGGTGTAAACGCCCAGTTGTCGGATGGGCTCGTCCAAGACGATTTTCTTGCGCGACAACTTGATGCCCTCGGTCAGCAGGGCTTCTTCGATGTCGCGGGTGGTGACCGAGCCAAAGAGCTTGTCTTGTTCACCCACCATGACCGGAATGGTGCAGGAAACATTTTTCAAGCGCCCAGCCATTTCACCGGCTTCGACCTGGACCTTTTCTTTGTGTCGTTCGATCATGCGCTTCTGGTGCGCGAGTTCACTGGCGTTCTTGGTGTTGGCTCGAACAGCCAGTTGCTGCGGCAGCAAGAAGTTGCGGGCATAGCCATTGGCCACGGATACCATTTCGCCGATGGAGCCCAGATCGGGTACGTCTTCTCGCAGGATGACTTTCATGGTGATCTTCCTTTGGCTCAGTAGCCGGTGGAAGTGAAAGGCATCAAAGCGATTTGACGGGCGCGCTTGATGGCCGCCGACACTTGTCGCTGATGCGGGGCACAATTGCCCGAGATGCGCCGAGGGATGATCTTGCCTCGCTCCGAGATGAAAAGGCGCAGCGTACTGGGATCGCGGTAGTCCACTTTCAGGGCCTTGTCAGCGCAAAAGCGGCAGACCTTCCGGCGGGGGAAGGGGCGACGACGTTTCTTCATGGGCTTCATAGCCATGGCTTAGTCCTCCACCTTTTCTTTTGCTTCTTTTGTTTCTTCTGTTGCGGCTGCGGCTGTTTCTTTTGCTTCTTTTGTTGCGGCTGCGGCTGTTTCTTTTGTTTCTTCTGTTGCGGCTGCGGTTACGGCTGCGGTTACGGCTGCGGCACCTGTATCTTCGGCGTCTTTGCCTTCGGCCGGTTTCTCGTCCGAGGCAGGGGCAGCGGCAGCGGCGGCCAGGGCCTCGGCTTCGGCTCGGGCGCGGGCTTCGGTTTGTTCTCGATGCTTGACTTCGGCTTCGGCGCGAGCCTTGGCGTCCGCCTCTTCGCGGATTTTGGCTTCGGCTTCGGCGTGGGCTTTGGCTTCCGCCGTGGCCCGATTTTCAACCGCTTGCTCGGCAAGGCGTTTCTCTACGTCTTCAACTTCGCCAATGCGGACGGTCTGGTAGCGCACCACCGTCTCGATCATGCGCAAGTTGCGCTCGAATTCGGTGATGACGGTCGGAGAGCTCAGGTAGCACATTTGGACGAAGACGCCCTTGGGGTTCTTGGCCACTTCGAAGGCCAATCGCTTCTTGCCCCAAATGTCACACTTGAGAAATTGGGCACCTTCACGTTCCAAGACGCCCTGGAGTCGGTCGTTGATCTGTCCTATGTCGTTGTCGGATAGATCGGGTTTTAGGATCAACAAAGTTTCGTATTCCCGCATGGTGTCCTCCTCTCGGATTGAACATCCCCTGGGTTTTCCCAGGAGAAAGGAGTTTTCGACGATTGAATCTGCGGGGATCCAGATCGTCAGCTTGCTGCATCGCCGGGCTCATTCCCGGCGTTTGTCGATGGTTCAACTACATTCGGTTTGGGTTTTTTCCAGGGATTGAAGCGATTCATTGTTGTTTTTAGCCCTTCTCGCATCCAGACCTGGACCGCCTCCGCGGCTCGCGTTGCCATGGCTTCCGCCAAGGCCCACTCTTCATCCGCGAAAGCCGACAATACGTGGTCGACCGTTTCAGCGTCAGTGGTCGACCTGCCTACGCCCATACGGATGCGGCCGAAATCTTCAGCCGCCAACTCGGTGACCAAGGAGCGCACGCCCCGGTGGCCACCATCGCCTCCGCCAAACCGAACCTGCAAGCGACCGAGGGCCAAATCCAGATCGTCATGAAGCACAATGATCCGATTCGCTTCCAGTCCAAGCTTTGCTTGCGCATGAACAACCGCTTGGCCGCTGAGATTCATGAAAGTTTGCGGCTTGACCAAAAGCACCTGCTGGCCATCAATGCGCCCTTGGGCCTGAAGCATCGGCCCGTCGCCTTCGGTCCAGCTTAAGCGGCTCGTCTGCGCCAGGCGCTCGACCGCCCAGAAACCCACGTTGTGACGGTGTTTCCGGTAGGCCTCGCCTGGATTACCCAAACCAATAATGAGAAAGAACATTTGTTGCAAAGCAAATTGTTTTCAAAGTGGCGCCAAGCGGCACTATTTGCTTTCTTTTTCTTTCTTGCCTTCTGCGCCCTTGGCGGCATCTGCGCCTTCTGCTCCTTCTGCGCCTTCTGCGCCTTCTGCGCCCTCTGCTCCTTCTGCGCCTTCTTCGCCTTCTTCAGTCTCAGGCTCTTCTTCAACCGTGGGCGCTTGCATCGCGCAGACGGTGAAGTTGGTTTCGAACAAGGCTTTGACACCTTCGGGCATCTTGAGATCTTCGACATGCACCACGTCGCCGATATCCATCTCGCTGACGTCCAGGGTGATCCCTTCGGGCAGGTTGGTGGGCAGGGCCTCGACTTCGATGTCGCGCCGAACCACCTGCATGATGCCGCCTGTCTTCAGGCCGATTGCTTCACCGACGAGATCCATCGGTACTTTACGCTGCACCGCTTTGCTCGTGTCGATCCACAAAAAATCCACGTGAAGCAGGTTCCGTTCCAGGGGGTGGCGCTGCATGTCCTGGACGAACACGGTGCGGCCCTCGGCACCATCGAGCTCGATTAAAGAGTTCAGGCCCTTGGCTCCATGGAGGATCTCCATCAATTCTTCCGGGTTGATTGTGATGGGCAGAGGCTCCTTGTTGTGGCCATAGCACACAGCCGGGATCATGCCGGTTTTGCGCAATCGCCGGATGAGGCGCTGTCCGAGATCAGTTCTGGTTTGCACTTTCAACTTCGGGATGTTCATAACTCCT